>CAIUEQ010000059.1 GCA_903898215.1 uncultured Bacteroidota bacterium
ATATTTTATACAATCTCGAAATGCACTCATCGCACCCTATTGCAAAATCAATTGTAAAAAATAAAAGTTGGCTCACATCAAAAATAAATTTTAATCAAGTTAACGAACAAAAAGGGAAAGGCTTGATTGCAGTTGATGAAAATAACAATCATTATGAATTAGGTTCTACCAATATTTCTGGAAATGTGCAATTACTTTCAGGAGATATTTTTTTAATGATGAACGAAAAATTGCTGGCAACATTTACTATTTCTGATGAATTAAAAGAGGGAGCAAAAGATGGAATTTCTTATTTCAATAATAAAAACATTGATACGATTTTATTAAGTGGAGATAATGAAACAAAGTGTAAAGCAGTAACTGAACAAATAGGAATTAAAAAATATTTTGCTGGACAATTACCCAATCAAAAATTGAAATTGATTGATGAAATTTCTTCAGAAAAACATTTGGCGATGGTTGGCGATGGCATTAATGATGCTCCGGCATTAAGCAAAGCATCAGTTGCAATTTCATTTAGTAACGCATCCGAAATAGCAAAACAATCGGCACAAATTATTCTAATCAAAAATGATTTCCGAACAATTAACTATGCTCACATTATTTCAAAACAAACTTACCGAACCATTAAACAAAATTTATTTTGGGCGTTTTTTTATAATATAGTTGCAATTCCATTAGCGGCTATGGGATTTTTAAGTCCAATGTTAGCAGCACTTTCGATGGCATTTAGCGATGTGGTAGTTATTGGAAATTCGATACGATTGAGATTTACCAAAATGAAATAACGTTTAAAATTTATTGCACATACCAAACCTGATTATTATTTAAATAAAAACCAACAAGTCCATTATCAGTAGTATAATAAATACCTAAAACATACAAACCATTTTGATTTGGTCTTGAGTAAAATCTTTCATAAACATTCTTATGAGTTCTGTTTCCTAATGCAAGTGAATCATAATATCGAAAGCCATAAGAACTATCTTTTTGACCGATAAAAATTTTAAAACAAAATTTACTAGTATCATTTTTGCTATTTAAATTTACCATTAACCTGTCACGAGAATTCAGCACTTTTTCATTGGAAATCACATTCAAATATTCATAATAATCTTTCTCTCTTTTTAATTCTATATCAAAAAAAGCATTTTCTGTTTGATATACAATTGTTTCTTTTTCAGAATTGCAGTAATTATCGCAATAAGCGGTTCCACAGGTTCTTTGTTCGGTATAACTATATAAAATATCCTTAAAAACCATCCTGTTTTTACTTGCAAAATTGAATACTAATTTTGTTGTGTCTGTTTGTGATTTAAAATAAACATCTTGTGAAATAACTGAAGGTAACCAAGACATTGAGCTGTCATTTAGTTTTGTTGATCCGTAATAAATACCAACACAATTAATGACTCCAGCATTTTCGCAAGGATCTCCCCTTTTACAATTTGTAAAAGCAAGTATCAAAAAAAATAATGCTGTGCTAAACTTTTTTTGCATGATGTAAATTTATACAAAAAATGTATGCTTCAAATTAGCAAATGAAATATTAACAAATTTTTAAGAAATCGAATTCAAAATCTGAAACAATATTTCTTTGAAAAAGAAAAATATAATTGTTGCTTACTATTCATATTCAAAAGTATTTTTGCATACGATGAAAAATAAAATTGCAATTTTTGACATGGATGGTTTGCTCATCGATTCTGAGCCTTATTGGAAAATTGCCGAGAAACAAGTATTCGGTGAATTAGGTCTGGAACTAAGTGATGAAACACTTAGGCAAGTGATGGGATTCCGTTTAAGCGAAGTAGTGCAACATTGGTATCATTATAAGCCTTGGCAAAATCCCGATTTCAAAAAAACTGAAAATGATATTCTTAGTTATGTAAAACAATTAATTTTTGATCATGCCGAAGCGATGGAAGGTGTTTATGAAGTGTTAGAAAAGTTGTCGAAAGAAAATTATAAAATGGCGTTGGCATCTTCTTCTTCAATGAGTTTAATTGAAGTGGTAGTTGATAAATTAAACATTAGAAAATATTTTGATGTATTGTGGTCTGCCGAATTCGAACCTTTTGGAAAACCTCATCCCGGGATATTTATTACCACTGCACAAAAGTTAAATGCAAATGCAAATGATTGTATCGTTTTTGAAGATTCGATCAATGGTGTGATTGCTGCAAAAGCTGCGAGAATGAAATGTATTGCTATTCCCGAAGATGCCACTTTCAGCAATCCGCAGTTTGCAATTGCTGATGGGAAATTTAGAAATCTGAAAGAATATTTGTTACAATTCTGAATTTATAAAATGCAATTTCTTACATATGAATAATCTTAATCAGGTTAAAAACAATTACACTAAAATTGATTTTTCTTTAAACCACTTAATCGATAAAGAATTTGAAAACTGTTCGTTTATTGACTGTGATTTCTCAAAATGCAATTTAACAGGATACGATTTTATATCCTGCAAATTTGAAGAATGTAATTTTAGCAATATCAAATTTAATAATACAGGACTCAAAGATGTGAGTTTTAAGAATTGTAAATTACTTGGTGTTGATTTTTCCAGGTGCAAGGATTTCCTACTTTCTTTTCATTTTGAAAAATGCACTTTAGATTATTCTATATTTCAAAAGAAAAAAATCATCAAAACAATTTTTAAAGATTGCTCTGTGAAAGAGGTTGATTTTACAAGTGCTGACCTAACATCTTCAAGTTTTATTAACTGTGAATTAACACGATC
>CAIUEQ010000060.1 GCA_903898215.1 uncultured Bacteroidota bacterium
AGTTGGTGAAACAAGAAATGGAAAGTTCCATGATTTTAGCCGGTCCGGTTTTAGCAGAAGTTGGTGTTGGTGAGAATTGGCTTGAAGCTCATTAGAAAAAAATTCTGCATACAAACTATCTTTGCATCATGGACTTCACATTTTTTGAACAAGATTTATTCGGTAATTCTTTAAAAGAATTCGCCATTTGCATTGGCCTGCTTGTTATTGGATTTTTACTAAAACAATTTTGCGCAGGATTAATCAGCCGTCAGTTTTTCCGTATCATCAAAGGATTTACCGGCAATCAATTTTCGGAAAAATTTGTTGCCCTCGAGCGCAAACCTTTAGAACAATTTATCACCTTGCTCATATTATATTTTGCTTTCGACAGACTTAAGTTTCCTGAATCATGGAACCTTGTAGCCGTTGATAAAATTGGTTTACGCTGGTTAATCAGCACAATTTATCAAATGGCATTATTTGTTGTTATCACAAAAATTTTATTGCGAGCAACTGATTACTTTACCTACTTTCTTCAAAACCGAGAAGACTCACCATTATCAAAAGAGCTTGCAAATTTTTTAAAAGAATTATTGAAAGTTGTTATCGTCATTCTTTGCGTTTTTGCCACACTTCGTTTTGTATTTAGCGTAAATATTACAGCACTTGTTGCCTCACTCGGTATTGGAGGTTTAGCCGTTGCACTTGCTGCGCAGGACACATTAACAAATCTTCTCGCTTCGTTTATTATTTATCTTGATAAACCTTTTAAAGTTGGCGACACCATTGAGAATACTGAAATTTCAGGAACCATAGAACATGTTGGTTTTCGTACCACTCGCATTCGTACCGTAGATAAAACTTTACTCACCGTTCCAAATAAAAAAATGATTGATTCGGCAATGAATAATATTACTGAAAGTGATATAAAAAGAGTAAAAATAACGCTGACTTTAACCTACAATTCGAAACCCGCCCAACTACTTTCTATTATCGAGGATATTAAAAAAGCTATTATGAATCATCCTCAAACTACCGAAAATTTTGTTGTGAATTTTATCGATCTTGAAGCAAGCTCTTTAAATATTTTAGTAGTGTATTTTGTAAACGGAAACGAATATGAAAACATGCTGAAAGTAAAAGAGGATCTCAACTTTAAGTTTATGGAAATTGTTGAACAACATGGTTGTGCTTTTGCATTCCCCTCACAAACTGTTTATCTGAATAAATAGTTTTCTGTTAAAAAAATCCTTTCGCTAAAATTTATCCAAAGCACAAATATCTTTTTGCTGCATCTGTTGGCATTTTAATTTTTGAGTAAAAGAGAATTACAATTAAGTTTGTCACAATATTTATTACTAAAATGAAAAGAAAAGAATTGCACGCAGCACATGGAAATACTTTGAGTTGCAAAGGGTGGATACAAGAAGCAGCGTTGCGTATGTTATTTAATAATCTTGATCCCGATGTAGCAGAAAAACCTGAAGACCTTGTTGTTTATGGTGGTATTGGGAAAGCTGCCCGTAATTGGGAATGTTTTGATCTTATTGTAAAAGCACTTCAGGATTTAGAAGAAGATGAAACACTATTAATTCAAAGTGGAAAAGCTGTTGGAATTTTGCCAACTCATAAAGATGCTCCGCGTGTAATTATTTCAAATTCGATGTTGGTTCCTAAATGGGCAACATGGGAAACTTTTCATGAGCTCGATAAAAAAGGGTTGATGATGTATGGACAAATGACTGCAGGAAGTTGGATATATATTGGCTCGCAGGGAATTGTTCAAGGAACTTACGAAACTTTTGCAGAAGCAGCGCGTCAGCATTTTAATGGAACGTTAAAAGGAACTCTTACTGTAACCGCTGGACTTGGCGGAATGGGAGGAGCTCAGCCTCTTTCGGTAACTATGTGTGATGGTGTTTGCCTTGCTGCCGAAATGGTGGAATGGAGAATTAAAAAAAGAATAGAAACACGTTACCTCGATATGATGTCGAGAGATATTGATCAGGCAATTGATATGGCCTTAAAAGCAAAAGCTGAAGGCAGAAGATTATCAATTGGTGTATTATGTAATGCGGTTGATTTATTAAAAAGATTGATTGAAAGAAATATTGTTCCCGATCTTTTAACCGACCAAACATCTGCACACGATCCTTTGAATGGCTACTATCCGGAAGGATTGGCAGAAGAAGTTTCCGATCACATGCGTAAAACCGAACCTGAAAAATATACCAACCTTGCGCTCGACACCATTGCTCATCATGTTCAGTTAATGTTGGAATTACAAAAACTTGGAGCCATCACTTTTGATTACGGAAATAATATTCGCGGACAAGCAAAAGACAAACGCGGTGTGATGAATGCTTTTGATTTTCCGGGTTTTGTTCCTGCATATATTCGTCCGCTTTTTTGCGAAGGAAAAGGACCATTTCGTTGGGTAGCTTTGAGCGGTGATCCTGAAGATATTTATACAACCGACCGTGTGATGAAAGAATTATTTCCTGAAAATAAATCGTTGCATCGCTGGTTGGATATGGCAAACGAAAGAATTGCATTTCAAGGATTGCCTGCACGTATTTGCTGGATTGGACAAGGCGATAGAGAAAAAGCAGGATTGGCATTTAATGAATTGGTAAGAACAGGAAAAGTAAAAGGACCAATTGTTATTGGTCGCGATCATTTGGATACAGGTTCTGTTGCTTCACCAAATCGTGAAACCGAAGCGATGAAAGATGGAAGTGATGCTGTTGCCGATTGGCCGATTTTAAATGCATTGATTAATACTGCAGGAGGTGCGAGTTGGGTTTCTGTTCACCAAGGCGGTGGAGTTGGAATGGGATACTCTATTCATGCCGGAATGGTAATAGTTGCTGATGGAACTGATGATGCGGCAAAACGCATCGCACGAGTATTGCATAACGATCCAGCGATGGGCGTGATACGTCATGCAGATGCAGGTTATGACATTGCCATTGATACTGCACGAAAACATCGATTGGATTTGAAGGAGCGATTGAAAAACATTCCTGAAGTTTCATAAGATTTTTCATTATTTTTACCAAACAAATGTTCAACCAAA
>CAIUEQ010000061.1 GCA_903898215.1 uncultured Bacteroidota bacterium
ATTGAAATAAAATTGAAGTAAAAAATGCCACAGAATATTACAGATTATTTTTAGGGTTAGTTAAAATGAAACAAAAATTTATAGTTTAAATTACGTCAACAGATATAAAATTTGAAACAGGAACTCACAGTTGCATTAGTAGGAAATCCAAACAGCGGAAAGACTTCACTCTTTAATGCGCTGACAGGATTAAATTTTAAGGTGAGCAATTTCCCCGGAACTACTGTTGAGAAAAAAACAGGTTATTGCAAACTTTCAGAAAATGTTTCTGCTCAAATTATTGATTTACCTGGCACTTACAGCCTTTATCCAAAATCGGCAGACGAACTTGTTACTTACGATTTGCTCAGAAATAAATCGGAAATAAATTTTCCCGACTTGGTTTTATTTATTGCTGATTCATCAAATTTAAAAAGAAATTTATTGTTGATGTCGCAAGTTGCGGATCTTGGAGTGCCGGTTATTCTTGCCCTCAACATGGTAGATCTTGCAGAAAAAAGAGGTATCTTTTATGATGCTGAAATCCTTTCAAATGCCTTAAAAATTCCTGTTCTGTCGATAAATGCCCGCAAACGAAATGGGGTAAATGAAATTAAAAATATTTTACTCGAGGAACATCAAGGAAACAAAAACAAATACTTTACGATTGATTTTTTAGATACTCATTTTTTGGATGAAGTAACTGAGTTAACCGATAAAAAAAATCATTATGCCGGTTTGCAATATGCCATCAACGCTGCAAATTTTAACACTCCCAAAACAAAACAAATCAAACTGCTTTTCGAAAAATATCATTTCGATTCAAAATTATTTCAGGAAAAAGAAATTCTTGAAAGGTATCATATCATCGATAATGCGGTACGTTTAAGCCGTAGTCAAAAAACCGGCTCGTTTGCAAAATCCTTTTCAAATAAAATTGATAAAATCCTCACACACCATTTTGGAGGATTGTCACTGTTTTTATTGATGATGTTTTTGGTTTTTCAAGCCATCTTTTCATTAAGCACTTACCCGATGGAATGGGTGGAAATTATATTTCTAAAATCATCTCAATATATTGAAAACTCATTGCCTGCCGGTGTATTAAACGATTTAATCGTACATGGAATTTTAGCAGGATTAAGTGGTGTGATGGTTTTTTTACCACAGATAATTATTCTGTTTGCGTTTATCGCTGTGCTCGAAGATATTGGATATATGGCACGTGTGGGCTTTATCATGGACAGAATTATGCGTCCTTTTGGTTTGAATGGAAAATCAATTGTGCCATTAATTAGCGGAATGGCTTGCGCTGTTCCAAGCATCATGGCAAGCCGCAGTATCGAAAATAAAAAAGAACGCCTCATCACCATTTTAGTTACACCTTTAATGAGCTGCTCGGCTCGCTTACCGGTTTATACCTTACTTATTTCAATGCTCGTTCCCGATGATACTCAATGGGGGCCGTTTAACATGAAAGGCATTGTTTTAATGTTCATGTATTTTATTGGTTTTGGAGCTGCATTATTCAGCGCTTTTATTTTTAAGTTTTTTGTAAAATCTGAGACCAAGGATTATTTCCTTATGGAACTTCCGAGCTATAAACTTCCTGTATTTAGTAATATTTTAATCACCTTATACGAAAAAGGAAAAGCCTTTGTTTGGGGTGCGGGAAAAATTATTGTTGCTGTTTCGGTAATACTTTGGGCGCTTGCTTCTTTTGGACCACGAGAAAAAATGCATTCCATTGATCAAAAATATTCATCACTAAATTCAATCACACTTGTTTCACCTATCAATGATTCGCTGCTTGCAAAAAGAAGTTCAGAAAAATTACAAGCTTCTTATGCAGGAGAATTTGGAAGATGGATTGAACCGGCAATTCGTCCTCTAGGTTTCGATTGGAAAATTGGAATTGCTATCCTCACATCTTTGGCAGCACGTGAAGTTTTTGTTGGAACAATGAGCACAATTTACAGTGTTGGCGGTGATATTGGTGACCTTAATACTATCCGCCATAAAATGACTAGCGAAATGAATCCTGAAACAGGGAAGCCTGTTTTTTCTATTGCAGCAGTTTTATCATTACTTATTTTTTATGCCTTTGCATTACAATGTATGAGCACAGTTTCAATTGTAAGATCAGAAACTAAAAGTTGGAGATGGGCACTTATTCAATTTGTTTACATGACCGCGTTAGCATATTTGAGCAGCCTTGCAGTGTTTAATATTTTTTCTTAGTCTTAGTTCAGCACCTCTTTATAAAACAAAAGGAGGTATTTTTTGAATACCTCCTTTTAAATTTAATTCATAATTCAAATTACCTAAGCAAGGTAATTGAGCCTGAATATTTGTAAGCTTTTCCACTGAAAGAAGTTGCGTTTATCTGATAAATGTAAACATCTTGTTGGCAAGGAATAGCATCTGTTCCAGCCTTACCATCCATATTTCCATTCCATCCTTCTTCAGCATTATTGCTGAAATATACTTGCTGTCCCCAACGATTGAAAATATAAATCTCAATAGTTAGATATCCGCTTGCTGCCGGTCTAAATCGTGCGTTACAATCAGGGGTTCCATCAGGACAAGGAACACCATCTCCTGTGGCATGCGGATGAAATGCATTTGGAATAAATACAGTAATATCCGGATCAATTTTTACGCCATAGCTAATGGTATCCCAGCAACCATATTCTGTTGTAGCACGCAGTTTAATAAACTTGTACCCTTCGATTGAGTAACCGATGCCTTGAGGATCTTTTTCCTGTGAAGAGCGATCAGAACCCAGTAAACCTTCTGGCCCAAAATTCCATAAATAATGCATGCTCGCACCATCAGGTGATGTTGATTTATTGGTAAAATCGAAATAAGGTTTTGCCACTGTAGTTAACCAAGGATTTGCAGTAAACTCGGCAACAGGAGTTGAATGAACTTTTATAGTTTTTGGTAACGATGTTGTTGTACATCCACCACCTGTGGTTACAATAAGTTGAGCTTCATAATTTCCCCAACCTAAACTGGCAATA
>CAIUEQ010000062.1 GCA_903898215.1 uncultured Bacteroidota bacterium
AGAAAGAAGGGATGGCTATGCTTGGTATACCTACGCTCCACAACAAGTAATTAATGCGTATCCAACTTGGTTAAAAACTAATGGTAGCAACTAAATATTTTTTTAATGAATAAGCATTCACTAACAATTTTATTAGCAGTATTAATTTTTCAAAATAATTTTTGTTCTGCGCAAAAAATTAATCGCCAAGAAGTATATGGAGGAAATTTTTACGGCACTTTTAAATCAGAAGTAGATAGAATTTGGTTGCAAAATAAGGTTGTAATTTTTGATGTAGATGTTGAAGGTGGATTAAATATAAAAAAATATTTTGGAGATAAAGCAATTGCCATTTTTGTAAAACCTCCAAATATTCAAGTGCTCGAAATGAGATTAAGAGATCGTTCAACAGAAACGGAAGAGACCCTGAAAATCAGAGTTGAAAAAGCTGTTCATGAATTAACTTTTGAAAATAAATTTGAGAAAGTGATTGAGAATGATAAACTCGATGAAGCATTAATTGAAGCAGAAAAGATGATCAACGATTTTTTAAATTAATTATAAGAAAATGAAGATCGGTTTATTTTTCGGCTCATTTAACCCAGTGCATACCGGGCATTTATTAATTGCTGATTACTTTATCGAATTCGCAATATTTGATAAAATATGGTTTGTTGTTTCTCCGCAAAATCCTTTCAAGTCTAACGATACATTGGTAGATGAAAATCTAAGATTTGAGATGTTGAAACTCGCTATAAAAGACAATCCTAAATTTGAAGCCTGTGATGTGGAATTTAATTTAAACCGACCTTCATACACTGTTGATACGCTTACCTATTTAAGAAATCAATTTCCTGAACATACTTTTTTTCCAATCATTGGTGGCGATAATTTGCAATCATTTCATCTCTGGAAAAACCATGAAGAAATTTTAAATCATCATGAGATATTTGTTTACAGAAGAGCAGGATATTATAGCAATCCACTTTTTGCAAATCAATCTAAAATTAAAATTTTTGATGTGCCGTTATTAAATATTTCTTCTACTTATATCAGAGAAATGCTTCAGGCAGGGAAGTCTGTAAAATATTTAGTTCCTGATGCTATCGAAGATTTTATTCGTGAGCATAAACTTTACACCAAATAAAATATCATTATATTTGACCAATAAAAAACCTATATAAATGAAGAAATCATTATTAATTCTACCCGTTTTTTTAAGCCTTTTTTTTGCACAAAAAACAAATGCTCAAACAATTCCTAATGCCGATTTTGAAACATGGACCAATGGAGTTCCAAATGGTTGGGGAACCTATTTTCCAACAGTTGCAGTAACACAATCATCAGATAAGCAATCGGGAACTTACTCAGTAAAAATGGAAACTGATCCAAATTTTGGAGTATCCATTTTGTCACTAAATAATGGAAATATGGTGGCATCAAATACTTGTTCCAGTTTTTTAAATGGTTATATTAAAGCAAGTCTCAGTGCAAACGATACTTTTGCAGCGGCAGCTTATTTTACTCGAAATTCCGATCAGGCAGAAGCTGGTGGAGAAGATGTAACCTCTTTAAGTCGCTCAACCTGGACACCATTTCACATTACAATAAATAAACTACCCGGTTATATTCCAGATTCATTTGCAATAATATTTTTTCTTAATCCAGATATTAGTTCAACATCAAGTTATGTTATGATCGACAATCTTTCATTTAGTAATACCGCAATTGGAACTGAACTCGGAACACAAATGGCAGTTGGAATTAAAAATGTTTCAAAACAAAATATCAATTCTTCATTGTATCCAAATCCTGCAAATGGAAATACAGAAATTAATTTCACACTCGTATCAGCTTCACATATCAATATTAAAATTTATGATATTGCCGGACGTTGTGTTAAATCAGTTATAAACGAAAGCAGAAATTCTGGTGCACAAAAGGTTTTACTGAACACAGATGATATTCAGAATGGTATTTATTTTTATACCATCACCGGAGATAGATTTACTGAAACGAAAAAATTTGTGATAAGTAAATAATCAATTAAGAGATTAAATTTTAAAAAAAATCCTGCACATACTGCAGGATTTTTTTTTATTCTTCTATCGTTTTTTTGATTTTGATTATACTGCCTGTTTTAACTTTATCGGCAGCATTTATATTATTCCATTTTCGAAGGTCGTTAGCATTTACATTGTATTTTTTAGCCAAAGACTGAATGGTTTCTCCTTTATCAATTTTATGTTCAAACATGCTGTAGGCAGCTTCTTCAGCAGG
>CAIUEQ010000063.1 GCA_903898215.1 uncultured Bacteroidota bacterium
ATATACCGAATTTGGTGTTACTGCTTTTGATAATTTAGAAGGAAATATTGGTTCACGTGTTTTAAGAACAGGTTATCTAGATGTTAATACTCTTGGCTATTATACATTAACTTATACCGTTGCTGATTTATATGGAAATATCAGTTTACCAATAACACGTATTGTTCAAGTTGGTATAAATCAAACAGGGCCTACAATTGCATTAGTTGGAAATAGTATAGTAAGCGTTGGTGTAAAATATAATTATACCGAACAAGGTGCAACTGCTGCAGATAATGTTGGAAGAAATATCAGTAATCTAATTACAATTACAGGAAGTGTAAATACAAATATTTTGGGATCGTATCCAATAAAATACAAAATTATAGATGCCTTTGGTTTTGCTGATTCAGTTATTCGTACAGTATTGGTTGTTGACACTACAAAACCTGTAATATCAAGCATTATCAACGGAAGAACTGGAACAGATACAGTTCGCTACCAAATCGGAACTTCATTCGTGGCACAAAATGTTGTAAGAGTAATTGATAATTATTGGACTAATTTGACGTTAAATCAAACAGGAACAATCAACGTTAATGTGAAGGGATATTATACTTTAATATTCAATTCAACTGACGGTTCTGGAAATCAAGCAAACTCATTCAGGTTAGTTGTTAAAATTGATAATACCATTTTCCCAACTGTAACTCTAATTGGTGATGCTGATATGATTGTTGATGTAAATACTACTTTTACTGATCCAGGAATAAACGCAAGCAGTAGTTATTATTCATTCGGAAGTTTAGTACTTAATACAACTACGAATTTGGATATGACGAAACTAGGAAACTATACAATTAATTATTGTGTATCTGACCCTTCAAATAATGTTACCTGTGTTACAAGAATTGTACATGTTGTTGATAGAATTGCTCCTGTAATTTCATTACTTGGCGAAGATCCTTTTGTAATATACAGATATAATAAATTTGTTGACCCGGGTGTGATAATCAGTGATAATTATTATACCGAATCACAATTACAACCTATGCTAAAAGCTGATTACAGTAAAGTTAAAAATGATGTTCCCGGAATTTATTATGTTTCATTTAACTTAACTGATCCTTCAGGAAATATTGCAAAAGAAGTATTGAGAACAGTTATTGTTAGAGCAAAATTGGACGGAATAAACTCTATAATTACTACCGAAAAGATCAAGTTCTATCCAAACCCTAGTAATGGTAAATTTATCATTGACAATGAAAACGGAACAACTATTCAATCGATAAAAGTATATGCTATAATTGGTTCATTGGTGAAAGAAATTGCAATAACCGGAACTAACAAAACAATCGAAGTTGATTTAACCGGAATTAATGAAGGAATGTATATTGTAAAATTAGAAGGTGCCGGTAAAACGTTTACTCAAAAAATAAATATCATTAAATAAAACACTTTCAATTCAAAAAAACAGTCGTGCATTGCATGGCTGTTTTTTTTTTGAATTTAAAGTCCACATGAAGATGCCTATCATTGTGAAATATTTGGATTACTAATAAATTATTATTTTGTTGTCTAACCTGTGATTTAGAACAAAGAAATAATGAGCAAAAAGAAAAAAAAATCGAATAAACTACTTCGTTTTTGGAAACTTCTTGGCCCGGGACTTATTACTGGTGCAAGTGATGATGACCCTTCAGGTATTGCAACATATTCTCAGGCAGGTGCTGCTTATGGTTTATCAACTTTATGGACTGCACTCATCACTTTTCCTCTTATGGCTTCTATTCAAGAAATGTGTGCCAGAATAGGTTTGGTTACTTCACAAGGATTAACAGGAACAATAAAAACATATTACTCAAAACCTGTTTTGTATCTAATGTTGCTCTTTAGTTTTCCTGCTATTGTAATGAACATTGGTGCTGATATTGCAGGAATGGGTGCTGTAGGAAATCTTTTATTTCCAACTATCGAGGCAACTTATTTTAGCGTTGTTTTTACCATCATTCTTTTAGTGCTGATTATTTATTTACCGTATCAAAAAATTGCAGCCACACTAAAATATTTATGTATCGTACTTTTAGTATATCTGATAGTTCCTTTCTTATATCAGCAGGATTTAATTGCGGTATTGAAAGCAACTTTTATCCCTACAATTGAATTTAATAAAAACTTTATCAGCATACTTGTTGCCATTTTGGGAACAACCATTTCACCTTATCTTTTCTTTTGGCAGGCAACGATGGAGGCAGAAGAAATGAAACATAAGAAAAGAATTATCATGGTGAACAAAATAATTATCCGTGATATGAAACACGATGTAGATTTTGGAATGCTGTTTTCAAACCTTGTAATGTTTTTTATTATTCTTACCACCGGAACTGTTTTATTTAATGGAGGTGTTCATCAGATCGACACTGTTGAACAAGCAGCTTTAGCTTTAAAACCATTAGCAGGAGATTCTGCATATATTCTTTTTGCTGTTGGTGTAATTGGCACCGGGCTATTAGCTATTCCAGTTTTGAGTGGTTCACTTTCATATATCATCACCGAAACATTTGGATGGGAAAAAGGATTGGATAAAAAATTTTATGAAGCAAAAGCATTTTATATCATCATTGCTATTTCACTTATTTTGGGTTTATCTTTAAATTATATCGGTATCTCGCCTATCAAAGCTTTGATTTATTCAGCCATTTTATATGGACTTACTGCTCCGGTTCTCATTGCAATTATTCTTCATATTTCAAACAATAAAAAAATAATGGGAGAATATGTAAACGGTAAAATCTCTAATACACTTGGATTTTCGGCATTAGTATTAATGTTTGTTGCTGCAGTAATTTTAATCTATTTGCAATTCGCATAAAGTATCTTTCTTTAAAACTACCAAGTAGGATTTACATCTTAATCATCATTTTTATATTTCAATCAGATTCTAGCTTCTGATAATTTCCGGTATTTTAAATGTGTGAGAGTTGTTTAAAGTTAAACACTTTACATATTCTTAATCCTCCCTGTTTTTGCTAGGG
>CAIUEQ010000064.1 GCA_903898215.1 uncultured Bacteroidota bacterium
GGAATCTCCAAGGGGGGAGCTTTCCTAAATTTGATAGTAATTATGACTTAAAATCAGGTTAAAAATCCACCACTTTTTTCATTATATTTATAAGTTTTCTACCTATTGAAATTTTATTAAAAAGTGGGTTAAATCCTACTCCAAATCCTACTCCAAAAAAGAGAGGTCAGGAAAAAAGTAAAAATAAAAAGTGTGAAACTATTTGATTTAGATGTGTTTAGTAGGTGCGAAGCTCTAAATAACTGTTTAAATGTGGTAAGTGGTGAAAATAAAAAGAAAAACCCCTGATTTCTCAGGGGTTTTCGGTGGTAGCGAAAAGGGGAGTTGAACCCCTGACCTCAGGGTTATGAATCTTGCAAATTATAACCCGAACCCCTTGAAATCATTGAAAATAGGGAAATTCACTTTCTGCAATTTAGAGCAAAAACCAACATTTCCGCACTCCATTTCCGCACTCGACCCCACTCGATTTTATAATTTAAAATCGAACTTAATTTCAAAAAACAAACGGCATGCCTGTATGCCGTCCTGCCCTAAAATTAGTATGGAAATTTGTCCCATAAAAACTTTACAAAACTATACAAAATTTCAATTATTAACCTTTAAATTATTATCAAAATGAAAAACAATGCATTTACAATTTATTCAGGCAGTGTTCAAAATCCTGAACTGGAAGAATTAATTCGCATCAAGGATGCCGAATTAAAAGAACAATCAAGAAAAAATGCAAAGCATTTTGCAAGTCAAAACCTACCTGCAAAGGAAGGAGACAATTTGTCTTCTTACACAGGAGAAACAAAAGCTGGTTATGAAAAACTGGCCAGTGATGTACTGCACAACCTTCAACCCGAAGCCCATTTCCCTGAAGCCAAAATGGATGCAGATTTCTTTAAGGAGAAAGATAAAAATTTGGAGGGGGAGATAAAAATAAGGGAAGACCAAAACAGAAACGAAGAATATGAAATTGGCAACAATAATCATGGCCATATTTTACAAAGGATTTTTTGGGCAGGATTCTTAACATTTATCATTTCTGTTGGAGATACCATATTTAACACGAAATCTTTTCAAGTAATTGGCGAACGTTTACTCTTTGCCTTGTTATTGTCAATGTCTGTTTCCATAGCTGTTTTAGTCCTTTCGCACATTACTCCATTCCTATATAAAGCTGCAAAAACAAAATTCTATAGAAGGCTGGTAGTTTTCAGTTCTTTAGGTTTAGCTACTGCTACATTTTCAGTTCTTGCAATATTCCGGTCAATTTATTTAGCAGGTCACGATGTTCATATTAATCCATCCTTCTTTGTCATAGTAAATCTTTTCTTTTTTATTGTATCAACCCTACTTTCCTTTTTTATTCTTCCTACTTGGGATGAAATAAAACAAAACGCAAAGCATTTATTAGCTCTTAAACGAATCAATAAACGCAAAAAAGAAATTGAACAATTAAAGAAACAAAGAGAGGAAATAAAGATAACTATTCTTGAAAGAACCAAAGAAAGATTTAGGATTATTCACTATGCCAACTATGCGAATGACCGAATTAGAAAAATGTATTTCGAAGCAGTCGAGGCTTTTAAATCAACCAATTTAACTTACAGAACTGACAAGGCTATGCCTGAATGTTTTTCCGAGGAAATCCCTGAACCAAATATTATAACAATAACCTATTAGAATTTGATCATGAAAACGATAGTCATAACACTACTAGCGACAATAGTCACGATTACTATACTGGTCTCCTGTACATCTGTAAAACCAACCACAACTGAAATTGTCATTTTAAGAGATATTACTGAAAACAGTTTAGCTAAA
>CAIUEQ010000065.1 GCA_903898215.1 uncultured Bacteroidota bacterium
CTTTTTAGCAACTACTTTCTTAATAACCTTTTTAGCGATAATCTTTTTAGATGCCACTTTTTTAGAAATAGGCTTAACCAATTTTTTTACAATAGCTTTTTTAGCTACAGCTTTTTTGGGAGCTACTTTTTTTACCACCTTTTTAGGAGCTGTTTTTTTAACTGGCTTTTTTGCGACAACTTTTTTAACGACTGCTTTTTTTGTCACAATTTTTTTAGCCGGTTTTTTAGCTACCACTGCTTTTTTTGTATTCTTTTTTGACATACTGTTAAGCTTTAAAAATTTGTACTTTGATTACATTTTCATCTATTTCTATCTCAGCATTTGGACTTAAATCATCAGTTATTTCAAGTTCGTTTGCTAAAATTTCGGTGCAAATATATGTTTTATAAGATTTTATGGAATTAAATATATAAGGATGGTTAAATAATTTTACAATTATTTTATCTGAAACCTTAAAATCACAGTCTTTACGCAGGTTTTGGAGCTTACTCACTAATTCTCTGGCAATCCCCTCTTCTTTTAGTTGCTCAGAAATGTTAATATCCAGAGCCACAGTTAGTTTACCGTCATTAGCTACTTTGTATCCTGCAATGTCTGCCGATAAAATCTCTACATCTTCAAACTGAATATCTATTTTAACACCTTCAATATCAACAACTAAAATTCCATTCTGCTCCAGTTCCTGAATTTGTTGCTGAGAAAATTTGGTGATTACATCAGCAACAGCTTTCATTTTGGGACCAACTTTTTTGCCTAATGCTTTAAAATTTGGCTTGATTGACTTGTCTATCACATCAATATACTCGAGCTCCTTCACATTTACTTCACTTAAAATCAAATCCTTCACATGTTCAATTTCACCTTTAATTTTGCTATCGATAACAGGAATCAATATTTTTTGAAGTGGTTGACGAACTTTGATATTTTCCTTTTTGCGAATAGAAAGAACAAGCGAAGAAATTTTCTGTGCGTATTCCATTTGTCCTTCCAAAACTGCATCAATTATTTTTTCATCATACGTTGGAAAGTTTGTGAGATGAACAGATGCAGAATTATCTTTTCCTGTTGCATTATTCAAATCTCTAAATAATGTTTCCGAATAAAATGGTGCAAACGGGCTCATCAATTTTGCAACAGTTTCCAAACAAGTATATAAAGTTTGGTATGCCGAAATTTTGTCTTCGGAATATTCGCCTTTCCAAAAACGTCTGCGACACAAACGCACGTACCAATTACTTAAATGCTCACCAACAAATTCATGTATTGCACGTGTAGCTGGCGTTGGATCGTAATCATCCATGTGCAGTTCCACTTTTTTTACAAGAGAATTTAGCAATGATAAAATCCAGCGATCAATCTCCGGTCGGTCTTTTATGGCTATTTCATTTTCCTTAAAAGTGAAGCCGTCAAGGTTTGCATACAAGGCAAAAAACGAATACACGTTATATAATGTCCCAAAAAATTTCCGTTGAATTTCAGCAACACCGTCAATATCAAATTTTAAATTATCCCACGGATCTGAATTGTTGAGCATGTAAAACCGTGTTGCGTCAGCACCATATTTTGCAATAGTTTCAAACGGATCAACAGCATTGTTTAAACGCTTGCTCATTTTATTTCCGTTCTTATCTAATACAAGTCCGTTAGCAATCACATTTTTATAAGCTATCGAATCAAACAACAAAACAGAAATAGCATGTAGCGTAAAAAACCACCCTCTTGTTTGATCAACTCCTTCAGCAATAAAATCTGCAGGGAATGCCCCGTTCTTATCAAAAGGAGCACTATTTTGTTTTCCCATAAAGTGCCATTGAGCATATGGCATAGCACCGCTATCAAACCAAACATCAATCAAATCAGCCTCGCGATGCATTTTTTCACCTGTTGATGAAACAAGAATTACCTGATCAACAAATGGCTTATGAAGATCTTTGATTTCAAAAGTTGATTCCATCAATCCAGCCTCAACAGCTTTTTTTATTTCGAAATTTAATTCTTCGATTGAGCCAATACATTTTTCTTCGCTACCATCAGCAGTTTTCCAAATTGGCAATGGCGTTCCCCAATAGCGGGAACGTGATAAATTCCAATCCACTAAATTCTCTAACCAATTTCCAAAACGACCTGTTCCGGTATGTTCAGGTTTCCAGTTAATTGTTTTATTAAGTTCAACCAATCTGTCTTTGGCAGCTGTTGTTTTAATAAACCAACTTTCTAACGGATAATATAAAATAGGTTTATCGGTACGCCAGCAATGCGGATACGTATGCTCGTATTTTTCGATTTTAAAAGCTTTGTTCTCTATTTTTAATTTAATAGTAAGCAGTTCATCAACACTTAAATATTTATCAAGTTTCGGAATGATTGACGCTAAGCTATTTTGTTGAATAGACAATTCAATAGCTTTTTCTTCATCCGATAAATAAGCTTCTTTCACAAATTTTCCGGCAAGGGGAAACAAATCATCCTGCACTTCATCAACAAATCTTCCACGCTTATCAACCAGAGTTAAACTGCCAATTCCATTTTGCTTGGCAACCCTGAAATCATCAGCACCAAAACTTGGAGCAATATGCACAATTCCGGTTCCATCTTCTGTTGTTACATAATCACCGATAATTACTTTAAAAGCATCACCATTATCAGGCTGCACGTATGGAAGCAATTGTTCGTAACGAATACCGGCAAGGTCTTTCCCTTTGATTTCTTTAATTACTTCAAATGGAACCTTTTTATCACCTGCATTGTACTCTTCTAGTTTTATTGAATCATTTTCGGCAGGAAAATATTTACTCAATAAATTTTTGGCAAGTATAACAGTAACGGGTTGATGTGTATATTGATTGAAAGTTTTTACAACTACATAATCAATTTTTTCTCCAACTGCTAAAGCTGTATTTGACGGCAATGTCCAAGGCGTTGTTGTCCATGCGAGAAAATAAACATCTTCATTTCCTAAACCCAAATCTGTGAACTGTGAACTGTGAACCGCTTTAAACTGCGCCACCACCGTTGTGTCTTTTACATCTTTGTAAGTGCCGGGCTGATTTAGTTCATGAGAACTTAAACCCGTTCCTGCTGCCGGAGAGTATGGTTGAATGGTATAGCCTTTATACAACAATCCTTTTTCGTACAACATTTTTAGCAACCACCACAAACTTTCGATATAATCATTTTCGTAAGTTACATATGGATTTTCAAGGTCAACCCAATAACCCATGCGATCAGTTAAGTTGTCCCACACATCTTTAAATTTCAGCACATCTTTTCGACAAGCTTCATTGTATTCGGCTACGGTTATTTTTTTTCCAATATCATCTTTTGTGATTCCGAGCGTTTTCTCAACTTGTAATTCAATCGGCAAGCCATGTGTATCCCAACCACCTTTACGATGAACCTGAAAACCTTTAAGTGTTTTATATCTGCAAAAAATATCTTTCACAGCACGTGCCATCACATGGTGAATTCCAGGCATACCATTGGCACTTGGCGGACCTTCATAAAAAACAAAAGAAGGGTTTCCCTCACGAGTGTTTATGCTTTGTTCAAAAATATGATGCTCCTTCCAAAACTTCAAAACATCTTCTTCAAAAGCAGGAAAATCAAGTTTTTTATATTCTTTATATTTTGTCATTTAGTTGAATAGTTGATATAGTTATTAGTTGATATGGCTAGCCAATGGGAAAATTTTATCAACCCATTTACGTTTCAACCTATCAACCTAAATAAAAGTGTGCGAAAATATAAGTTGTTAGTTAGAAATGAAAGAGATAAGAATTGAAATACAGAAAACTACTCCCCTGCTTCCGGATCAATGTCAATGATAGATTTGCTGAATTCTTTTTTGGCATTGATTGACTTCTCCAATGATAACAGCAATGCTGGCAGCAACAATAAATTCATGAGCATACCAAATATCAGAGAAAGTGAAGTGAGCACTCCGAGAGCAATTGTTCCTCCAAAATCGGAAGCTGCAAAAATGATAAAACCGAAAAATAATGCAATGGCTGTATAGATGATACTTGGCCCTGCTTCCTGCAATGATTCAGGAATTGCTATTGCCATATTCCAATTATTTTTTTGCAAAGCATGTCGGTATTTTGCGAGATAATGAATGGTAAAATCAACTACAATTCCATATGCAATACTGAAAATAATTATAGTAGAAGGTTTTAAACGAATATCGAAGAAGCCCATGATACCAAGTGTCATCAACAAAGGTACTATGTTTGGAACAAGTGATATCAATACCATTTTCCAACTGAAAAATAAAAATGCCATCATCAATGAGATAATTACTAAAGCAGCAATCATACTTTGCAATAAATTTTGAACCAGGTAATCATTTCCTTTTAAGAAAATCAAACTTGTTCCGGTTATTGTTACCTCATATTTATCTTTAGGAAAAATGGCATCAATTTTAGATTGAACTTTTGCATTCAAAACTTTCATTTCCTCGGAGCCTATATCAGCCATCTGTATGCTAATTCTGGCAAATTGGTAAGTACTGTCCACCATTGATTTCAGTATACTTTTCTTTCCAGATTCAGCCTTTGGCAAAAAGGAAATGATATCACTTATTTCAAGCACATTTGGAATGATATAATACTTGGGGTCACCTCCGTTATAACCTTGATTGGCAAATTTTAAAAAATCAACAACACTTACTGCTTTCGAAAATTCAGGGAATTCGGCAAGCTCCTTTTGCAATTTATTCATTTTTTGAAGTGTTGCATAATCTTTAACTCCACCCTCTTTTTTAGTGTCAATTCTAATTTCAAAAGGAAGAACGCCTTTCAAGTTTTTCTCAAAAAATTTCAGATCGGTATAAACTTTATCATGCTGTGGCAAATCATCAACAACATATCCAAGCGAGTGAACTTTAAAAGATCCCCAAACAGAAACAACACATAACAAAATGGTAATTGCATAAATACTCTTACGATGATGATACACAATATCGTTGCATAATGTCATTACTTTATTTAACCGAGCACTATCAAGATGTTTGGTATGTTTAAGTTTTGGAGGTGGCAGATAACTGTATGCAATTGGAATAAAAACTAAGGAGAGAATATATA
>CAIUEQ010000066.1 GCA_903898215.1 uncultured Bacteroidota bacterium
ATCTATTATTTTTCCATCATTTTTCCGTTTGATCTTATATTCAATATTATAAATCTTACCTTCATTTATTAGTCTGCTAAAAGCTGCATCCATCATGTCATTATACTGAGGTAAGCGCAGACTCATTACTTCATCCAGTGAAACATTTTGATTTGTTAACCCATAAATTTTTGCAGCACCTTCCGACACTTCAAATGTTTTTGTTTTTAGATCTAATTTCCAGTTTCCAAATTTTGCAGTAATTTCGGCAGTTTTTAAATTTTGCTCGCTTTCCTGCAATATCAATTCGGTTTTTTTTCTTTGATTAATTTCCTCTTTTAAGTCCTCGAGTAAATTTAATGTAGCAAGATGATTTTTAGTAAGCTCCTTGGTTTTTTCTTTAACTAATATGTTAAGTGTTTTCTCTTTTTCAAAACGTTCACGGTTATATTTATCCAACTTTAACAATACTTTTAGTTGAGCAAAAAGTTCACTATCATCAATTGGTTTTGCAATAAAAGCATCAACTCCAACTTCTAAAGCTTTGATACGGGTTTCTTTATCATCTTTAATAGCGGTAATAAAAACTACAGGAATATCTTTTAAGGTTTTATCAGATTTAAGTTTTTTGCATACATCAAATCCATCCATTTCGGGCATTATCACATCTAGTAAAATAACGTTCGGCAATTCATTTGCAGCAATTTCCAAACCTATTGATCCTTTTAAAGCGGTATATACTTTCGCTTTTAAAAACAATTCACCGATCAATGCTTTTAAAGTAATGAGGTTGTCTTTATTATCATCAATTAGTAAGATTTTTATACTTTCATTTTCCATAAATTGCTTCATTTATAGTGTCGAAAAATAATTTATCATTGATAGGTTTAGGGATATAAGCTTCAAATCCGTGAGACAAGATATCTTCTCGATGGTGTAACATAGCACTTGCTGTTAGTGCAATTACGGGAATATGCTTTAGTAAATTTTCATTCCTAATAACTTTAAATATTTCAATGCCATCCATACCGGGTAAGGCTATATCCATCAAAATTAAATGTGGGATATGTTCCTTTGCCAATTCAATTCCTTGAATTCCATCAGTAGCTTCCAAAACAATATAATCATCTCCAAGCAATGCTTTAACTGTTGTCATATTATCGGCATTATCTTCTACTACCAATACCAAAGGCTTACCTTTAAATGTTGATTGGTTGATTGATTTACTAATTAATGAATTAGGATTTACTATTTTAGATTTTAGATTTTCAAGTTTTGGTGCAACAAAAAACATTGATGAAACTGTATTTAAAAGTTCCTCTTTATTTACATCTCCTTTTTGAATGAGTTGATGAACATTATTTTGTTTCAACGATTTTAAATCATCTTTTGTGATATGTTTTGCTGTAAGAATTAATACCGGAATGAGTGAAGTTTTTTCTTTTGCACGTAGCATATTCAGCAATTCAAAACCATCAATTCCGGGCATCATTAAATCAAGTATAATGGCATCGGGGATAAAATTTGATATAGTGGATAACGCTTCTTCGCCATTGTTAGCTACAATAATTTTATAGCCAACTTCTTCCAACAAATCTTTCATTTGTATAATTGCGGGTTCGCTGTCTTCAACCAATAAAATTGTTTTTGTTGATGTTTGTCCTAATGAAATCGACTGTGCATATTTAGGGGCAAAATTGAAATTTGAAATTTCACCATGATCAATTATTTTATTTGATAAATGATAATCAACAGGTAAGGTAACAATAAACTCCGAGCCCTCATTAATGGTGCTTTTTACGTCAATTTTACCACCAAGTAAGTTGGTATATTTTTTAGCAATAGATAACCCTAAACCATTGCCACCATATTTGCGAGATGTGCTTCCATCAGCTTGGCGAAACTCTTCGAAAATACGTGAAATATTTTCTTCTGCGATTCCAATTCCGGTATCGATAATTGTGATAATTAAATGATCATTATTGAGTTCGGATTTCACTTCCACCATTCCTTTTTCAGTAAATTTTACTGCATTGGCAATAATGTTTTGTAAAATGTGCTGCAATTTATTCGCATCTGTTTTAATCTCAATATTCGAGTCGGTAGTAGTTTGTATTATTGAAATATTTTTTTGTAAAGCTATCGGGTTTATCATTTCAATAATTCCGGCAATAAACATTTTGGCATTGATGGCTTTAATTTCTATCTCTTCTTTACCGGCTTCTATCCTTGATATATCGAGAATATCGTTGATGAGTTTTAGTAAATTTTTTCCATTTCGTTCAATTACTTCTAGGTAACTGTTTTCTTCTTCAGTAATTTTTTTTGCCAGCCTGCGATTAAGAACTCCTGAAAGTGCAATCACCGAATTGAGTGGTGTTCGCAACTCATGGCTCATATTTGAAAGGAAAATTGTTTTTAAACGACTTGCTTCTGCCAACTCTTTTTTCTGAATTTCGAGTTCGGCATTTTGTTCTGTTAATTCGGAAGATTGTGAAGAGAGTTCATTTTTTTGAGCTTCAAGTTCAATATTTTGATGTTCAATTTTTTTGAGTGTTTCAATATTATTATTATAGGCAAGTATTCCTTCAACACGAGATGAGAGGATTGAAAGTATGCTGTCAATTAGTTGAAGAGATTGATTGCTGAATGTGCTAAGATTAGAAAGTGAAATGATGGCAATAATTTGGTCATTGGCAATTACAGGGATGGCAATAATCTCGCTTGGGATAAATTTTCCGGAAACGGTATAAAAAACAAAACGTGTATGTGTTGAAATATTTTTAATATGTTGAACTTTATGTGTTGTGAGTACAGTTCCAAATTCACCATCGGATGTAGTTGCCGAAAATGATTCTTTTGCTGAATCAGTTAACCCAACAGATTCAAAATGGTCGAAAGTTTTTTTGTTTTCACTTAATAAATAAATAGCAGCCATTTGGGAATCTGTATGAGAAGCCAATGCATTTAGCATTGCACGAAAGAAAAATTTTGGATCGTATTCGCTCAGCATCAATGATGCAAGACTTGCCACTTTTTCACTTAGTTCAGTATTTAATTGAATGGTTTCGGCCAAATGATTAAAAGAAGTTGATAATAGTCCAAAATCATTTTTTGAAACATGTGTGCTACGTACATTCATATCGCCACTACCAAATCTTTGTGTCGCTATCGTAAGTTCGTTTAAAGGAGTGTTAATATTTCTTAACAACAACAAATTAACAATGACAGATACCAACAATATAAAAAAAACAAGCGCTACCAATTCCATATTCATTATGGTAACTCGATTATTTGAACTGAGATAAAACTCTTCTGCTTTTAAGAAAGCAAAATGGTCGATAAGATTTATTTTTTCTGCCAATTCCTCTTTTGCTTTTCCTAATTTCCCATTTGGTTTTATATTTTCAATAGCCTTTTCTATTTCACCTGATAAGATCAATTTATTATTATCGTCACGGATTACTTTCCATTTTAAAAATGCTTTTCGAGCTTCTTCAATATCTAAAGCAGGACCTAAATATTGTTTACTTAAAATATCAAAT
>CAIUEQ010000067.1 GCA_903898215.1 uncultured Bacteroidota bacterium
AGACGAGGTAGTTAGCGATTATGTGTCGTTGAAAAAACGTGGAGCAACGCTTATCGGATTATGTCCTTTTCATAATGAAAAAACGCCTTCATTTAATGTGTCTCCAACAAAAGGTATTTATAAATGTTTTGGTTGTGGCAAAGCAGGGAATGCTGTAAATTTTGTGATGGAGATCGAACATCTCAATTATATTCAAGCTTTAAAACACCTTGCCGAAAAATATCAAATTGAGTGGCCCGAACAGCAAATTTCAAATGAAGAAATTGAAATTGAAAAGCAACGACAAAGTGAACGTGAAAGCATTCAGATTATTAACAATTTTGCCGAAAATTATTTTGCCGATATTTTAATAAATGAGGAAGAGGGCAAGACCATCGGACTCTCCTATTTTGAAGAACGTGGTTTCAGACCTGAAACGATCAATAAATTTAAACTCGGATACAGTAAAGATAGTTGGGATCATTTTGCAAACACTGCAATTAAAAATGGTTTCAATGTTGACTTACTAAAAAAGTCAGGGCTGATAAAGGAAAGCGAGCAGGGGAAAATATTTGACGCTTATCGCGGAAGAGTAATGTTTACCATTCATTCGCTGAGTGGAAAACCAATTGCATTTGCAGGAAGATTTTTAAAGAAAGATCCTAAAAGTCCGAAGTATGTGAACTCTCCCGAAACGGAATTGTATCACAAAAGCAACGAACTTTACGGTTTGTATTTTGCCAAACAAGCTATTTCAAAAATTGGGTATGTGTATTTGGTGGAAGGATATACAGATGTAATTTCTTTGTCTCAATCTGGAATTGAAAATGTGGTTGCTTCATCGGGAACTTCTCTTACCGAAAATCAGATCAAACTCATCAAGCGTTTTACAGATAATGTTTGTGTATTATATGATGGTGATGCTGCAGGAATAAAAGCTTCGTTACGAGGAATCGATATGTTGCTTGAAGGAGGATTGAATGTAAAAGTTGTGCTGTTTCCTGATGGGGAAGATCCTGATAGTTATGCGCAAAAACTCGGTCCTGTTGAGTTTGCAACGTATCTCGAAAAAAGCAAAAAAGATTTTATCTTCTTTAAAACTTCTTTGTTATTGGAAGATGCCGGAAACGATCCTGTAAAACGTGCGCAACTTATTCGTGAAATTGTGGAGAGTATTGCAAAAGTTCCGGATGCTATTAAACGTTCAGGTTTCATCAAAGAGTCGGCAAAAATTTTGAAAGCTGATGAGCAATTACTCATCAATGAAACCAATAAAATTCTTCGAAATAGAAATCAGCAAACCAAACAAATTGCAGTTGAAGTTCCTGTAGAGAAAAATTATTTAGAAGAGCTGAAAGATATTCTTGACCTTCAATTAAACGATCATCAGGAACGAGATATTATTAGAGTTATAATTGAACACGGAACAAAAAACTTTGAAGGTTTTAAAAATGTTGCGCATTTTATTTTGCATGAAATTCATGAACACGAAATAGAAATTGATCATCCTATTATCACTGAAATTATTAGTGCAATTTCAACACAACTGGAAGCCGATAATTTAAATATTCAGGATTTTGTGAATCATAATAATCCGCATATCACCACATTTATTGCAACCATTTTAAGTGAGCAGAATGAAGTGAGTCCGCATTGGGAAAGACGTTTTGATATTATCATGGATGAACCCGGTGCTAATTTTTTACAAGATATTGATTCGGCATTAAGCAGATTGAAGTTAAAGCATATCGAAAAAATGATCCTGCAAAATCAGGAAGAGTTTAACAAAGTTACCACAGATGAAGATGTTGAAACCCTTCAAAAAATTCACCAACATTTAATTGAAGAACGTAATATTCTTACGCTAAAAGTTGGAACTGTGATTGTGAAATAGCGGTTGGCTTCTGGCTGTTGGCTTTTAGCTATTAGCCGCTGGCTTCTGGCTGTTAGTTACTAGCATTAAACTTCAACATTCGTTATTCAATATTCAGTGTTCGATATTGTATTTTTTATTTACACTTCGCAAATCTTTCTATAAATTACGTACTCATTCATTTAGTTTTTATAATTGTATTATGAATAATACAAAACATTAATATATTTGTAAGTCAAATAATACACTTATGCAAATCCTTTTCGAGCAATATAAACGTATTTTACATGAAACAGATACTTCGTTTAAACGGTATTTATTTAGCGAAATTGATTGGAGTAACAGGCTTATAGCAATAACGGGAGCAAGAGGTACAGGTAAAACAACTTTGTTACTTCAGCATATAAAAGAAGATTTGCCAACAGATGAAACAACACTTTACGCGAGTTTAGATAATATTTATTTTTCCGAAAATAAATTGTTTGATTTTGTCGATGAATTTGTGAAAAGTGGAGGCAAAGTTCTGTTATTGGATGAGGTTCATAAATATGCTAAATGGTCGGTTGAGTTAAAAAATATTTACGACTCCTTTAAAAAATTGAAAATAATTTTTACAGGTTCATCAGTTCTTGAAATTGAAAAATCGAAGGCCGACCTTAGCAGGAGGGCTGTAATTTATCAACTCAACGGATTGTCGTTAAGGGAATTTATTAATATCGAGAAATCCAAAAAATACAGCGCGGTAACACTTGATGAACTATTGACTAAACATACTCAGATTGCCGGAGATATCTCATCGGCTATAAAACCATTGCCTCTTTTTAAACAATATTTACAATATGGGTTTTATCCTTATTACCTCGAGAATAAAAATCTTTATCATCAAAAACTCAGACAAACAATAAATTTAATTATTGAAACTGATTTACCTGCAGCACAACAAATTGATTTTACCTCGGTTCAAAAATTAAAGAAACTACTTTATATTTTATCTCAAACAGTTCCGTTTAAACCCAATATCAGCAAGCTTGCCGAGCGTGTAGAAACAACCAGACCAACATTATTATTGTATCTACATTATTTAGAACGGGCATTATTGATCAGTCAGTTAAAAGATAAAACAAAAGGACTTGGATTGATGAGCAAAGCCGAAAAAATTTATCCAGGCAATCCAAATATTATGTCTGCTTTGGTTGAAGATAAACCAGATACTGGCACAATGAGGGAAACATTTTTTTTAAATCATTTATCATTAGATCACACTGTAACTTCAAATGATAAAGGAGATTTTATGGTTGATAAAAAATGGTTATTTGAAATTGGAGGTAAAACAAAAAATGCAATACAGATTACAGGAATAAAAAATTCATTTTTAGCCTTGGATGATATAGAAATTGGTTTTAAAAATAAAATTCCTTTGTGGCTGTTTGGTTTTTTATACTGATTGTGAAATAGCAATTAGCTTCTGGCTGTTGGCTTTTAGCTGTTAGCCTTTAGCTTTAAAACTTCAATATTCGATATTCAATATTCAGTGTTCGATATTGTATTTTTTATTTACACTTCGCAAATCTTTCAATAAAATTCTCGCATATTTTTATCTTTATTCAATATGATTTTCATTTATATAATTCAAACGTTCTGACGCGTAATGCGTCTGACCGTTTTGCTCATTGCCAATTAAATTAAAAAAAACTACGTTTGTTCGGTTCAAAAAATAATCATTAATGAAAAAAATTCTTATAGCAAATCGTGGAGAGATTGCATTGCGTGTGATGCGTACTGCAAAAGAAATGGGTATAAAAACTGTGGCTGTTTTTAGTGAAGCGGATAGAAAAGCATTGCATGTACGTTATGCTGATGAAGCTGTGTGCATTGGTCCTGCAGCATCCAGTCAGTCGTATTTAAAGATGGATACCATTATTGATGTTGCAAAAAAATTAGGGGTGGATGGCATTCATCCGGGATATGGTTTTTTAAGTGAGAATGCAGAGTTTGCACAAAAAGTAAAAGAAGCAGGAATCACATTTATCGGTCCAACTGCCGATGCCATGCGTGTGATGGGAAGTAAACTCGGAGCAAAAAATGCTGTCGAGAAATTTAATGTTCCTATGGTTCCCGGAACTAAAGATGCCATAAAAGATATTGATGCTGCAAAAAAAGTTGCCGCACAAATTGGCTATCCGGTTTTAATAAAAGCTTCGGCAGGTGGCGGTGGTAAGGGAATGCGAGTAGTTGAAAAAGAATCTGAATTTGAAGAACAAATTATTTTAGCACAAAATGAAGCTCGGTCGGCTTTTGGTGATGATGCTGTATTTATCGAAAAATATGTTGCCGCACCTCGTCATATCGAGTTCCAAATTTTGGGTGATAATTTTGGAAATGTTGTTCATTTATTTGAGCGTGAATGTTCGATTCAACGCAGACATCAGAAATTAGTTGAAGAAGCTCCATCATCTTGTTTAACTCCTGAGATTAGAGTGAAAATGGGAGAGGCCGCAGTAAATGTTGCTAAGGCTTGTAATTATACCGGTGCAGGAACCGTAGAGTTTTTAGTTGATGAAAATTTGAATTTTTATTTCCTTGAAATGAATACGCGTTTGCAGGTTGAGCATCCTGTTACCGAACAAATTGTTGGATTAGATTTAGTGAAAGAACAAATCAGAATTGCAAGAGGAGAGAAGTTGGGATGCTCTCAAGATGATTTAAAAATACATGGCCATGCAATTGAGTTGCGAGTATGTGCTGAGGATCCTTCAAATAATTTTTTACCAGATACCGGAACTATTAAAACCTATCAACTTCCTCAAGGGTATGGCGTGCGTGTTGATGATAGTTTTGAAGCTGGAATGGAAATTCCGATTCATTACGATCCGATGATTGCAAAGCTGATTACTTTTGGTGCAACTCGTGAAGAAGCTATCAACCGAATGATTCGTGCAATTGATGATTACCATTTAACAGGTATCGAAACCACATTATCATTTGGAACTTTTGCGATGAAACATGAAGCTTTTGTAAGTGGAAAATTTGATACAAAATTTATCGATAAATATTTTAAACCTGAACTATTGAAACAAAAAAATGATATAAATGAAATTGCTGCAATTGCTGTTTCATCTGTATTTTATAATCAGGAAAAAACAACAGCATCAACTTCCGATAGCTATCATCAAAATTCAAATGAGAGTAAATGGAAACAGAATAGAAAAGCTTAAACAATAATGATTTCATAGATGAGTTAATACTTCTTCGATTTAATATTTGAGTACAAAAAAAGAGTTGATTGCAGATTTGCTTTCAACTCTTTTTTTATTGATTTCAGTGTTAAACTTCTTTTATAATTTTGTTTTTAAAATGAGCTATTCGGATTACTCATTTCCACAATTCACTTTCCAAACTTTATCAATCAAAAATTACGGCACTTCAACAAAAAAGCCGAACACCATTTCTGGTATTCGGCTTTTGCGAGTAATATTAATTTTAGATAAAACTTATTTAGTAATCTTAACTAAGCGAGAAGTTTTCACATTGTCACCTTGAGTGATTTTGATGATATACATTCCATCTCTGTAGTCAGCACCCATTTCTTGATTTAGGCTACTATCGTTAACTTTAGCTGATTCGATAAGTTTACCGGTCATGTCAAACACATCAACAGTGAATGGCTCAACAGATGAACTGAACAAACGAATATTGAAACTGGTTAAAGCTGGATTAGGATAAACATTTACATCAAAATAATTATTGATTAATCCTCTTTCGTCAGCAACAGCTCCTGTTTTATTGTAGTTGTTGTTCGAACAAGCTGTATTGGTATTCCAATAAAAACTTACATAGCTTTCAGCTTCAACTTCATCTCCAATAAACATACCTCTCATTACAGTAGGTGCTGTTGATTTTCCTTTGATTGAAACTTCTTCTAGTGAATACACATTTGCAGTTACATGAGAACCTTCGTCAACATTTAAATGATGACCTGCATAAATTGTAACAATGCTGGTATTGGTTGTGTTAAAGTTAACGCTTTTGTG
>CAIUEQ010000068.1 GCA_903898215.1 uncultured Bacteroidota bacterium
AGCCATGCTTAAAATGGATAAAATTGTTATTACTGATTTGCAAAATGCACACGATTCGATTTAATATTAATATCTTTTAACATGCGATTTTTTGAATTTCTTTCTGAAGGTATAGGATGGCTAAAAATTGTAGCCTCCCCACTAATTGCAGGTGCAATAATTGGTGCTTTAGTTTATTCGTTTTCAGAAAACACTGTTGGATTATTTGTGGGAATTGCCATAACCTTACTTGGTTTAATTATTGGAATAATTTGGGCAACTCGTATTTGGAAAAAGCAGGGCGCAATGGAATTTTTATCCAGAATAAATTCGTCACATGAGATTGATAATTTAGATAAAACAAAAGTAAAAAAATAAAACATGGACAAAATATTTATCACGGTTCAAGCAACCATCAATGCACCGATAGAAAAAGTTTGGAGTTACTTTACCCTTCCTCAACATATTACACAATGGTATTTTGCAAGTGATGACTGGCATGCACCGAATGCTGAAAATGATATACAAGTGGGAGGAAAATTCCTCACTCGCATGGAAGCCAAAGATGGAAGTTTTGGTTTTGATTATTGGGGCACTTACGAAACCATAAAAACAAACCAGTTGATTGACATTTTACTTGGAGATAATAGGAAAGTAAAAATTGAATTTTCAAGTAATGGTAACGAAACAAAAATTGTTGAAATATTTGAAGCTGAAACTGAAAACCCTATTGAACTTCAACAAGGCGGATGGCAAGCTATTTTAAATAATTTTAAAAGATATACCGAAGCGAATTAATGTCTCGATGCGTTCGACAAGACAAAGATATTCCCTTATTCAACAAACAATTAAACTTTATTCCGGACGCATCGAGGAATCTGCTTTTGTAGTCTTACACAAAGTTCGGCCATTTAAAAACAGGAAAACAAACATGAATTCTAAAGTTGATTTTTATTTTAGTAAAGCAAAAAATTGGAAGGAAGAATTTGAGAAATTGAGAATGATTATTCTTGATTGTAATCTTACCGAAGAATTGAAATGGGGAGTTCCTTGTTACACTTTACAAAAAAGTAACGTTGTTTTAATTCATGGCTTTAAAGATTACTGTGCGATATTATTTATTAAAGGTGCGTTGTTAAAAGATGCCAAAAAAATCCTTATTCAACAAACCGAGAATGTGCAGGCTGGTCGACAAATTCGCTTTACCAATGTTCGAGAAATTATTGCTTTGGAACCTACATTGAAAGACTATATCAAAGAAGCCATCGATATAGAAAAAGCCGGTTTAAAAGTGATTCTTAAAAAGACATCAGAATATACTATTCCTGAAGAGTTTCAGCAAAAATTAGATGGAATGTCTGTTTTAAAAACTGCATTTGAGGCATTAACACCTGGACGACAAAGGGCATACCTATTTTATTTTTCTCAACCCAAACAAACTAAAACACGTGAGTCGAGAATCGAAAAAAGTATGCAACAAATTCTTGAAGGAAAAGGATTATCGGATTAATTCCGTTTAACAAAACTTTTCATACACCTATCAGGAGTTTATAAAATTAAATCTCAAGTCATCGCAAAAAAAAACATTTCAAATTTTTTGCTCCTTCGTTTCGCTTCTCTTCACTTCAGTCGATTTAAAAATTTTTCATTTTTAAAACATATTTATTATGTGAAAGTCATTAACTGTGAATTGTATTATTTTGCGTGAAATTTTATCGCATTGAAAATTGTATTTCTAGGAACACCCGATTTTGCTGTTGCATCGCTCAAAGCCATTATTGATCATGGTTTTGATGTGGTTGCCGTTGTTACTGCTCCCGATAAGCCTGCAGGAAGAGGAATGCATTTGCAGATAAGTGCTGTTAAAAAATTCGCTCTCGAAAAAAATATTCCAGTACTTCAACCCGCAAAATTAAAAGACGAAGCATTTATTGAAGCACTAAAAAATTACCATACCGACCTACAAGTTGTTATTGCTTTTAGAATGTTACCGGAAGTAATATGGAACATGCCAAAACTTGGAACGGTAAATCTTCATGCCTCTCTCCTTCCAGATTACCGTGGTGCTGCACCAATAAACTGGGCAGTAATTAATGGTGAAACAGAAACAGGAGTTTCAACATTTTTTCTGAAACACGATATTGATACGGGTGATATTATCTTAAGTAAAAAAGTTGCCATCACTGATGAAATGAATGCAGGTGAATTGCATGATATTTTAATGAATACCGGTGCCGATGTAATTGTAGAAACTTTAAAAGCAATTGAAAATAATTCGTTTAAAAGCACTCCCCAAAAAAAAGATAGCCATAAGATTGCACCAAAAATATTTACCGAACACTGCAAAATAAACTGGAACAACGAAGGTGAAAACATACGCAACCTAATACGAGGAATGAGTCCATATCCGGGAGCTTTCACTGAATTGGAAGGAAAGATATTAAAAATATTTGACTGCGATTTTAAAGAAGATAACGAAATAAAAAATCAACCGGGAGAATTTGAAACTGATGGGAAAACCTTTTTAAAATTTGCCTGCAATAATGGTTGGATAAATTTAAAAAACGTACAACTTTCGGGAAAGAAAAGAATGAATATTGATGAATTGTTGAGAGGGTATCGGATTGGTAATTAGTTATTGGTTATTGGTTGTTAGTTTTACGATTGCTCATCGGCACATCCTCAAATTATCAAATCATCAGATCATCAAATTTTAAAGTCTTCCCATTTAAACGACTTCACATCTTTAAGAAAACTTATCTCACTAACTAATCCTTCTATATCAGTTTGTCTTCTATCCAATGATTTGATCTCTGCGTGTATATAATTTCGGTTCTCAATATTTACAGAACTTAAATGAAGGGTACTGATATTTTTAACTGCCGCCACAAGCACAGCTCGAATTTCATCAACGGAATTATCGGCACAATGAATATTTAAAAAATATTTACATCCTGAACTTTCAATTTGCACAATTTTTTTATCTATTTTATTTCCTAATGGTCGAAGTAAAAGATGGGCCAATAAAACAAAAGCAGAACCAACACTGGCTTCATACCAATATCCCATTCCTGCAATTGCACCAATTGCTCCCGAACACCAAATTGTTGCTGAAGTATTTATTCCTGAAACAGTTGCTCCTTCGCGCATGATTAAACCCGCTCCAAGAAATCCTATACCTGTTACAATTGTTGATGCTATTCGTCCGGCACTAGTTGGGTCGCCAGTAATTTTTTCTGAAAGTAAAATAAATAGTGCTGAACCACCTGCAACTAATGCATTTGTTTTTATGCCTGCAGTTTTATGTTGCCATTGTCGTTCGAGACCGATTAATGCACCTAAAACAAAAGCGAGTAATAATCTTATTTCAAATTGGCCGATGCTTAATGCTTCATGCATAATGATTTTTTTTAGCAAGTTAAAATTAATTTTTAATTCATTCGCACAAGATGTTTAATTTGTATGTATGAATATTCTGGAAGTTAAAAATGTTTCGAAGCAATTTGCTTCCCATAAGGCATTGGATAATGTGAGCATTACTGTTCCAAAAGGTGGCATTTATGGATTGCTTGGACCAAATGGTGCAGGTAAAACCACACTCATAAGAATCATTACTCAGATTACCGGTGCTGATGAAGGACAACTTTTTTTTAACGGTGAACCAATACACTCAAAAAATATTTATGAAATTGGTTATTTGCCTGAAGAGCGTGGTTTATATAAGAAAATGGAAGTTGGCGAACAACTTTTATACTTTGCTCAATTAAAAGGAATGAATAGAAATGATGCGATGATCAAATTGAAAGATTGGGTGGAACGTTTTGAAATTAAAAGTTGGTGGAAGAAAAAAGTGGAAGAACTTTCGAAAGGAATGCAACAAAAAATTCAGTTCATAGCTACAGTCATTCATGAACCAAAACTGATTATTTTAGATGAACCATTCTC
>CAIUEQ010000069.1 GCA_903898215.1 uncultured Bacteroidota bacterium
ATGAGATATCATTTTGAATCTTGAAATTGTAATAAAAAAAAAGTCCATCTAAAAACTTAGATGGACTCTTTTTAAAATTTAAAGCAAAAATTTCAAATTAAAGATTCCATAATCTTGTAATGTTGAAACCAATCAAAAAATATCCTTTAGAGAAATCATTTTGATTGTACATATTACTGTATTGAGGTGTGATATTATTGCAAGTTGTTGCAAAAATCTGGAATGCATGTGCACTCGTTGTAGTTTCAAATCCAAAAGACACATTCGGGAATGGATTACTTGCAGTATGAGCTGTAATTGGTTGATCATATCCAACAATGATGGCTGACTTCTCAGATATTTTGTATCTGCCGAGGCAACTAAACGAAGCATGATAATTGTACATTTTTTGTTTAATCTCACCTGTAGCAAAATCAACATAACCTTCAACACTGTTAAGCCATGAAAAATTACCTGATACCTGAAGTGATAATTTATCAGTAACTTTTCTAGCAACCATTAGCTGACTGAAATAAGAATATCTGTCTTGTTCATATCTTACATTATTTTGAGCAGCGTCTCTGGTATCAACAGCAACGTTTCCAAAAAAAGTAACACTAACAGGCATTCCACCTTCTTTTCCTTGTTTCAGTAATGCATATTTAGCACTTACATCCATTAACATTTTTTCTTTTGTAATGCCATATCCAATTGCAAGATCTTTCATAATAACATAGCTTATTCCAAGTCTAATGTTAGAAGGTGCATATAAACCCCAAAGATCTTTTTGGTTATTCTTGTTCATTAAACCAAAGCGGTGCTGAATGTCAGCTTCTAAAGTCCCTTTAACAGGAACCATCACAGTTTGGTTATCAATCATTAAGGTACTTCCAAAAGTATTCTTAATCGGTGTAGTAACCTTAGCAGCAGGAGCATCATTAGTTTGAGCTAAAACACTTCCGGTGTAAGTCAGTATAAACATAAGCATAATCAAAACAGATTTGCTTAAAGACGATATATAATTATTGTTCTTTTTCATATTTCTTTTATTAGTCGTTTTTAGCTCCTTGTTTAATCCATGCAAGAACCATTGCATTTATGGTAGGGTCTAAACCAGATATAGGCATTTGAGTACCTCTTTTTCCGATAAGCCACTGATATATTTCACTAGTTTCAGGAGTACTTGTCGATAAGTAATTTCCTGATGTTAAAGAATTATATGCACTTCCTGCTGACAAATCCGGTTTTTTACCTCCTGAAGCATGGCATCCGCTAAGCGCACAGTTTTTGGTAAAAATTGGAAGTATGTCATTTGTGAAGGTAACCGTTTGGGTAATTACAACTGTTTGGCCACTTCCTGATGGAGGAACTACTCTATCTTTATAACAACCTGTAACAAACACTATCGAAACAATAGCTAAAGTAAACCCAAATATTTTTTTGTTCATCATAATTTTTATTATTAATGGTGATTAATTTATTGGGTTATTATTTAGTTTTAAAATGCAAATTCAAGTTTGGCTTAATAGCATGTTGGTAATTTGCATTATTAAAGATTGCAATACCAAAAGGCTGATCTTGGAACCAAATACCTGAACTACTTGGGGTAGTTGGAAGTGCATCACCAGCAGGGTGATATCCTTTAAAATCAACATCTTGCTTCAATAAATCGTTGGTTGTTAATTTACGTCTGATTTGGATGATACATTTTCCTCCAGTCCATGAAGTTTTAACATCAATATCACCACGTCCTGCTAATAATGGTGTAGCAAAATTTGATGGTTGGCAATATTTACCTTCAGTTGGTGTTGTTTCTACATTTGAATAATTAGCACCACTCATCACACCTGGCCAATAATTAGCATTATTTGGATCGATCGTTCCTGCAGATGCTCCACCTCTGGTTAATGAATATGTCATAACTCCCATCGAATCAACTCCGATAATGAAAACAACACCAGGATTTGCAGTTGTAGTATCAGCAACATCAATATAATATTGACCGCCTTTGTAAGTTGAAGGATCAAGAACAAACCATGTTGGAACAGCTAATTTAAGTGATGGTTTGTTTGAACAAGCTAAATTTTGAGAAGCTATAGCTCCTTGTGCTGCCAAAGCAGTAGTATATGCTGCACCTACACCTGTAGGAACAACTCCATCAACATGGCGTCCGTTTCCACTTCCACCAACAGTATCCCAGTTTGGTGCACCACCAACGTAATCTTGATATTCATCAGAACCTGTTCCATATGCAGGATCTTTCACCAATCTCATATGCCACATATCAATTTTTTCGTTTTGAAAAGTTGTATAATGATTACCACTTGTATTAGCTTTTGGCTGACCAGCTCTGTTATAATAAGGTTGGAAAATATGGCAACTTCCATAACAAGTTTGAGTTTTAAATGCTTCGCAAGAATTATTGATATTCCAAAGAACACCAAGTTTATCTTCTTGGAATGCAGAACGACTCATTACACCATTAACATCGAAAACCGGTGCTGAAGCTTCTTGTTTCCAGTTTTTTGAAAGTGTATCAAAATACCAAGGTCTTGCGCTACTTTTTTGTAAATCATCATACTGAATTAAAAAATAAATGTAAGTACTGTCATACTTAGCTTGCATTTGCACACTGTATGCTTTTCCAATATAACCTACAAACAAGTTTTGTCCTGTATTTGGTGTTACAGGAGTACATTGCATCATTGGAGAGTTTGTTGTTGACCATGCTGAACTTGTTGTCCAATCTGTAGTCATGTCAAATGGTGTAGCTGTGTAAATAGCTGTTAATTGATTTTCCGGTGCAGTAACAGGTGTTACAGTAACAACTGCTGCTGGCGGAGTTAAATCTTGATCCGCTTTTTTGCAATATCCGAATAACATGGATATCCCAACAAATAGTGATAGAATAATTAGTTTGTTTGTTTGCTTTTTCATAAAGTGTAATATTTATTTGACATTTAATTTCGGAGGCAAATATATTCCATGGATCAAATATTTAATTATGACTTTTGTCAATTTGAAACATGAATCTAATCATGCACAAACTTGCGAAAAGTCAGTTTTAGATATACGGTTTAACAGCTTTACAATAGCTCTTACTTTCGGAAAATTCATGAAAAAAAATGCTAACTAACTGAAGTTGTATAAACTATAACTTCATTATCTATAAATTAAATTAAATAGCGTGATTTTATAATTCTAATCAAGATATCTAATACGACAGATGTTTTAAGGAAAACTAGCAATCTTAGGAATAAAATAAGTTATTAAATCGCTGAAATAATATTACAAAAAAATAAAAATAATCATGCTTTCTTTAGAGAAGATGACATATTCTATAAAACAAATTTTAAGATAACGATTAATACACCATATAAAATTGTAGAAAATATTACTCCTCGTGCAGAGTATAACCTGTCAAAATGCAGGAATAGGTAAAATAACCCTAAATTTATTACTGCATATAAACTCAAAAGTGGAGAAAGTATTTTACCCTCTATGGTTGTATCTACAAACTGCTGAAGGGTTTGCTCTGAATAATTTGATAGAAAAAAAATAAGTATTCCTATACTTGGTGCTAAAATCCCACAAATAATTCCTATCCAAATTGTATCTTTAATTTTCATTTTTATATTAAATTTATTTACCTAAAACACTATCTAACTCCCAGCCATTTAAAAACGAAATTGAATGATGTGCAGTTAGATCGAAATGCACCGGAACTACTGAAACGAAATTGTTTGCAAGAGCCCATTCATCTGTATCTTCACCTTTATCCCTGTTTACAAATTTACCGGTTAACCAATAGTATTTCCTTCCATTAGGATCTTTTCTTTCGTCAAACTCTTCCTGCCACTTTGCTAATGCCTGACGGCAAATTTTCACCCCATTCAAATCCTTCTCACTCACATTTGGAATATTCACATTTAATAAAGTGCCCACAGGCAAACCATTCTTAATAATATTTTGAGCGATGATCTTCACAATTTTTTTTGCAGCAGTAAAATCGGCATCATATGCGAAATTACATAACGAAAATCCTACAGACGGAATCCCTTCAATTGCACCTTCCATCGCTGCACTCATAGTTCCTGAGTATAAAACATTGATGGATGAATTTGATCCGTGATTGATTCCCGACACTAACAAATCAGGTTTGCGATGCAACACTTTATCTACAGCAAGTTTCACACAATCAGCCGGTGTTCCCGAACATTGATAAGCAACTAAACTTTCGTAAATATCTGTTTTATCCAATCGTAAAGGTTTTGAAATTGTTACCGCATGCCCCATTCCGCTTTGTGGTGCATCGGGTGCAACAATAACAACTTCACCCAATTCGGAAACAGCTTCAATCAATGCACGAATTCCTGGAGCGGTTATTCCATCGTCATTTGAAACTAATATTAATGGTCTTTCTGATTTCATTTTTCGAGGTGCGAATATAGTTGAATGAGTGGATTAGCGAATGTGAGAATTTGAGGATGTTTGAATTTGCTATTTTATTTTCGCATCATTAAGAATTTTTAGCAAATCTTTTTCGAGAGTTTCGTGAGGAGTTTCAATAATTCTTCCTATCTCTTTTCCTTCTTTATAAAAAATAAAAGTTGGCACTAAACCAATTTTATAGGATGACATATCCAAACTATCGCAATGCTTGTTTCTATCAACAGCTATCATCTCAATTTGTGCATCATAGAATTGTAAAGCATGAGCAATTTTAAAAAACTTCGGAACTTCATTTTTACTGTCTTCACACCATGTTCCCATAAAAATAAGCACTTTGAGATCGATCGAAAATTCCTTTATCAGATTAATAGCAGTATCATTTGGATGATATCTTTTATAATTATCCTGAAACCATGGAAAGCGAATATCTTTTATCAAATCATTGCTTGTAATTTTTCCATTCAGCATAAATTCTTCCTGAACTTTTGGCAACTTTTTATGCGTCATACAAGAAGTAATTAATAACACTCCAAACAAAAAAAACAGTCCTCTTATCAATTTTTCCAATTACTTATTTAAATATTCCAATGCTTTGTTCACCATGTTTTCTGAGCCGCAAAAAATTGGAACTCTTTGATGCAAATCATTTGGTTGAATATCTAAAATACGTTCTTTTCCTGTTGTCGACTTTCCTCCTGCCTGCTCGATGATAAACGAAATGGGATTGCACTCATACAATAAACGCAATTTTCCGTTTGGAACTTTTGCTGTTGGAGGATAAATAAAAATGCCTCCTTTTGATAAATTGCGGTGAATATCAGCCACCATCGAACCTATGTAACGTGCGCTATACGGACGATTTGTAGGTTTGTCTGCTTCCTGACACCATGAAATATAATCTTTAATTCCTTCAGGCATTTCCAACCTATTTCCTTCGTTTATAGAATAAATTTTTCCGTCTTTAGGAATTTTCATATTTGGATGCGATAAACAAAATTCACCAATTGAAGGATCAAGAGTGAAACCATTTACACCGTTTCCGGTTGTGTAAACCAACATCGTTGACGAACCATAAATTACATAACCACCTGCTAACATTTTATTTCCTTTCTGAAAAAAATCTTCCGTTGTGGCAGGAGTTCCAATCGGTGTAACACGTTTATAAATACAAAAAATTGTACCGATAGAAACGTTCACATCAATATTTGACGAACCATCTAACGGATCCATTGTAACAACATAATTTGCATTTTTTGAAACTGGAGAATCAATTTGAACAATGTCGTCATCTTCTTCAGATGCAATTGCACAACATTCGCCACCGCGAGTAAGACAATCAATCATCAACTCATTTGCAATGATGTCTAATTTTTTTACATCTTCACCTTGGATATTTTCCTTACCGGCTTCGCCTAAAATTTCTGCTAGTCCTGCTCTGTTAACCTCACGGCTGATAACCTTTGCAGCAATTCCGATATCGCGTAATAGTCGTGAAAACGCTCCTTGTGCTTCAGGATATTCGTTTTGTCTTTCGATGATAAACTGTCCAAGTGTGGTGATCTTAAATTTCGACATAATTATTTTTTTAGAGTTGGCAAATATATGTTTTGAATAAATTAATAGAAAAATACTTTTACCAAATATGGTTAATATAGATAGTCGCCACAGATTTCACAGATTATTACATAATTTTAAATTAATCTGTGCAATCTGTGGCAAAATATTTTTTCGTAAAACAGATTAAGCTCTATAAATTTAAAATTCAGGTTCGCACATTTTTTTTTAAATTGCACCAAAAATCCTTAAATGAGTTCATCATCAAATTCCTCTCTCGAGAAATATTTTAAAAAGTATAGAGACAATATAATTGGCATCGATCAACACTTTGAATCATTTAATGGCGACAAGCGAAGTGTTTATGCTGATTGGACTGCCAGCGGTCGTTTGTACCGCCCAATTGAAGAAAAGTTGATAAATGATTTTGGTCCGTTTGTGGCAAACACACATACCGAAACTTCCATTACAGGAACTACCATGACGGTTGCCTATCATAAAGCTCGTGAAATTATCAAACACCATGTGGGAGCCGATAAAAAAGATGTGATCATTTCGTTTGGTTCGGGGATGACGGGTGTGGTAAATAAATTTCAGCGCATTCTTGGATTGCGTGTTCCTGAGCAGGTTTCAAGTCAGATAAAATTTAATGAGGATGAAAGACCTGTGGTTTTTGTTACTCACATGGAACATCATTCCAATCAAACATCGTGGCTTGAAACCATTGCCGATGTTGAAATTATTTCGGCAACCGATGAAGGTTTGGTAGATGTTGAAA
>CAIUEQ010000070.1 GCA_903898215.1 uncultured Bacteroidota bacterium
TGGAGTGAAAGAAAAACTACTAGCAGCAAAACGTGCAGGGATTACAGATATTCTTTTATGTGAAGCGAACAGAAAAGATGTTGAAGATATTGAGGCAAATTATCTTAAGGATTTGAAATTTTACTTCGTAAAAAATATGATTGAAGTACTTGATATTGCTCTCTTAAAAGAAAAAGTACAAGATGAAATTGACTTAACAATAAAGGAAGAAAAGAAAGATTAATATTTTCTCTTAATGCAAAAAGAAAGGCTGATAGTTTTCACTACCAGCCTTTTTTTTGCTAAATAATTAATTCGTAATTATTTTTTTTCAGCAGGAGCAGCAGCTTTCTTTTCTTTGTGCTCTTTTTTAACTTCTTTCTTTTCAGCTTTCGCTTCTTTTTTCTCTTCTTTTTTCACTTCTTTTTTCGCTTCTGTTTTAGCTTCTTTTTTAGGAGCATCTTGTGCGAAAGTTACGAAACCAAATGCGATGGCTGTAGCTAATACTAATAATTTTTTCATAATGTTTTAAATTTAAATTTAATTACAGTTCAAATGTATTAAAATTTATTTCACATTTTCAAAAAAAAAAAAATTAATCAAATTTTAAGATGTTAGTTTTTTTTAATGCGTGCCATATAAAAACCGTCAAATCCTGATGTGGCAGGTGATATACGAAGTTCCTCTTCAAGTTCAAAACCCTCATTTTCTGATAAAAAGTGCTTTATCTGATCCTCTCCTTCTGAAGGCAGTAAACTACAAGTAGCGTAAACAAACTTCCCTCCTTTTTTTAACATGGAAGGATAAGAAGATAAAATTTCACGTTGTATATTTTTTACTTTATCAATAAAAGTGATGTCGAGCTTCCATTTTGCATCGGGGTTTCTTTTTAAAACTCCCAAACCTGAACACGGAACATCCAATAATAATCTGTCAACTGATTCGTGAAGACGTTTAATTGTTTTTGTTCCCTCTATTAATTTTGATTCAACATTTTGAGCTCCTGCTCTTCGTGCTCGCTTTTTTAATTCATCCAGTTTCCACTGCTCGGTATCTAATGAGATTACCCTGCCTTTATTTTTAAGTAATGCTGCAAGATGTAATGTTTTCCCTCCTGCACCTGCACACGCATCAATAACCCTCATGCCTGGTTCAACCTGTAAAAAGGCAGCAACTTTTTGTGAAGCACCATCCTGAACTTCAAAAAAACCTTGCTTGAAATAAGGTGTGGTAAATAAATTTGCTCTGCGTTTTAAAGTAAGTGCATCATCATAACCTGTAATCGCAAATGTTTCTATTTGATCATCGTTTAATAATTTACCTAATCCGGCTTTTGAGATTTTTAATGTATTAGCTCTGATAACTACAGGAGCTGTTTCATTCATAGCTTTCAATTCGATATCCCATTGCGCACCTAATTCTTTTTCTCCAAGTTCATCCAACCAGTCAGGAATTGATTCACGAATTTTTCTAACACCATCAGCTTTTGAAGAAAGTTTAGCCACATCATTTTCGTTAATTTTTTTAAACTCTTTCCAATCGGGCAACTCTTTTCCGCTGATGAGTAACCAAATACCAAAAATATTCCAGGCTTTTTCAGGAGTTAATTTAGTTTCATATTCAATTTTTGTTTCGCCAGAGATAAATGACAATAACCTCCACCATCTAACCATGTCATAAATATTTTCGGCTATAAAACCCCTGTCTCTAGCGCCCCAACGTTTATCAGATGCCAACACTTTTTCAATTGCCTTATCAGCAAATTTACCTTCATTAAAAATTTGTTGTAATGTCTTAACTATTGCTTCTATTAAATTCTTATGTAATTTCATTTGGGCTGCAATATACGATTTGATTTTTTAACAGCCGAAAATCAAACAAATTCGATGAGGCGTTTTAAAAACAAAATGGTCTTAACAATTTAACTTGCTAAGACCAATGATTTTACTGGGGTGGAATATGGGGCTCGAACCCACGACCCTCGGTACCACAAACCGATGCTCTAACCAACTGAGCTAAAACCACCATTTTATTTAGATGTTATAGACTTCCGATAATTATCAAGAAGAACTAAAACAACCTTTTTATATTTAAGGTGTGCAAATCTAACTTTTATTTAAAATTTGTCAATTCGTTTTTACGAATTTATTAAAGTTTCTACTTTATCCCAGTTCAATACATTCCAAAACCCTTGAACATAATCGGCACGTTTGTTCTGATATTTTAAATAATAGGCATGCTCCCAAACATCAATACATGCAATAGGTTTTCCTTTTTTAACAGCAATGTCCATCAAAGGATTATCTTGATTTGGTGTATTACAAATAATCAATTTTCCATCCACCAAAATTACCCATGCCCAGCCTGAACCAAACACACCCATTGCTGATTTTTCAAATTCTTTTTTAAAATTTTCCATTGAACCAAAACTTCCGTTAATGGCCACTAAAGTTTTTTCTCCGGGTTTGGTATCTTTTTTAAGAAGTTGCCAAAACATGCTGTGATTCCAATGCCCGCCACCATGATTGCGAATTGCCCCACGAACATTTTCAGGAATAGCATTGATATTCTTTATTAGTTCTTCTAATGATTTTCCTTTTAGCGATGGTTCTTTTTCAATGGCTTCGTTCAATTTTGTTACATAAGCCAAATGATGTTTATCATGATGAATTTGCATTGTTTGAGCATCAATAAATGGCTCAAGTGCATCATAATTATAACCAAGTGGTGGCAACTCAAATGCTGATGTTACGCCTTCCACTCCAAAAACTTTTTCAGCTTTTGAAATATTTGCAGCAACTCCCAAAGTGATGACAGATGTTGCTTTTAAAAAATTTCTTCTGTTTGCTTTCATATGATTTTATGGATTTATTAAATGGTAAAAATACATTTTATAATTTCATTAATTTTCATTTACTTTTGATTTATAAATTATACGATTATGAATACAAAAAACTTAGTAATTGGTTTGCTTTTGTTATTAACATTTACCACAAAATCATTTTCCCAAATTACTTTAGAGCACGTTTATCCTAATCGTCATAGCCAGTTTTTTCCTGTAAAATTTTCATCGATAGGTACAAAATATATTGATGATATTGGAGGTAGTCCACAGCACATTATAAATGTTTATAATTTGGATCATTCACTCTATAAAACAATTTCAATAAGAGTTGATTCTTTTTCTGTTTACCCAGAATCATTTTCAGATCACTTATTTAATAATGATGATAAAATAGAAATTCTCTGTAGACTGGTTAGTGCTTATAATTTGCCACCATCTCTATCATCATATCAAAAAGTAAGAATTTATAATGAGGATACTACTTTGATTTTTGCTGAAGATAGTGTAACAAGTTATGGTCAAGGTATAAGCAATACAAAAACGATAGTTAATACCTCCAATGGTTACAAAATGATATTACAAGAATGGAAAACTGGAGCATCTCCAGCTGCTATAAGAATTTACAGTCTTTCTGGTAATTTACCTTTAATGGTAAAACCAATTACTAAAGATGTAAATATTGCTGATGCATTTCCTAATCCATCTGATGCAAAAGTTACCATACCTTATGCATTACCAACTGGTATCAATAAAGGAGAAATAGTTTTCTTCGATTTAAATGGAAAAGAAATAAAACGATTTACTGTTACCGATGCGTTCAGCACACTTGAATTGAATACTGAACTTGGTAATGGAACATATTTTTATCAACTTCAAACATCACAAACAACTTCAGGCACTAAGAAATTGATTATAATTAAATAAATTCGCCAACCAAATTATGAGTACACAAAATTTAATAGAATTAAATGTTGAAGGCATGACTTGCACGAATTGTGCAGCAACTGTTAGACGTAAGTTGGAAAAAGATGGAATGGCTGATGTGAATGTGAATTTTGCCAATGGTGAAGTAACGTTTAAAAATCCAACACCTTTAACTGTCGACCAAATCATAAATAATATTGATGACTTGGGATACCATGTAGTTTCGAACAAAGCAGAAGAAAAAAAAAATTCTTAGCCACTCTCGAATCTAAATTTTATTTCTGCCTAATATTTTCAGTTCCACTCTTTTTACACATGTTCATTCCTTTGAACTTGTTGCATGATCCAATTTTTCAACTCGTAGCATCTCTTCCTGTTTATATTGTTGGTTTTTTATTCTTTGGAAGAAGCGCCTATCATTCTGTTAAAAATGGTGTTCCAAATATGGATGTGCTTATTTTTATCGGTTCTCTCTCAGCATTTGTATATAGCATCGCAGGTCTGTTCATGTATTTCGGGACTCACGATATTCACAACTATCTATTTTTTGAAACAGGAACAACAATTATCACGCTTGTGTTACTTGGTAATTTGATGGAGAAAAAAGCTGTAAAGCGAACCACCAATGAAATGAATGAATTGAATAAGTTGCGAAATATAAAAGCAAGAAAAATTCAATTGGATAAAAACGGAAACGAACAAATTGATGAAATAAATTATGATGACATAAAAATTGGTGATGTGTTAATGGTAAATTCTGGTGACCAAATCCCTATTGATGGAAATGTAACAAGTGGTGAAGGTTCGGTTGACGAAGCAATGATAACCGGTGAAAGTATTCCGGTGCTTAAATCAAGCATGGAAAAAGTTATTGGCGGAACACTTTTATTGGATGGAAATTTAAGAATGATAGCAACTGCTAATAGCAAAACTTCGGTGCTTGCTGGAATTATTGAAATGGTAAAAACAGCACAAGCCGATAAACCATCAGTTCAAAAACTTGCCGATAAAATAAGCGCAATATTTGTTCCTGCAGTATTGATCATTGCATTAATTGCTTTTGTAGTTAATTATTTTGTAGTAGATCTTACATTAAGTACATCCATAATGCGGGCTATTGCCGTATTGGTTATTTCTTGTCCTTGTGCAATGGGGTTGGCAACTCCAACAGCAGTTATGGTTGGAATTGGGAAAGCTGCTCGCAACGGAATATTAATTAAACAAGCATCAGTTTTAGAAAATTTCTCGAAAATCAATTCAATCATTTTTGATAAAACAGGTACACTTACAACAGGGAAA
>CAIUEQ010000071.1 GCA_903898215.1 uncultured Bacteroidota bacterium
GTGCTGAGCTTTGTAAAATAAATAGAGATAACACTGTCACAACTTTTTGTATTTGGAATGGTATCAAAATATTTTCCTGAAAGTGTATAAATATATTTACCACTTGGGCTGTTATAATTAGTACAACTTTTTACAAAAACTGAATCGAAACTTTTGGTTGAAAAAAGATTGACAATAATAATGCTATCGCAACCTTTTGAATTGGTAAGTGTATCAAAATACCTGCCCGAACTTGTATAAGTATATTTACCACTTGGACTTACATAGCTTTTACAAAAACCTGCTGCAATACTATCAATGCTGCTGTTAAGCAATGTTAAGTTTAAAGTAATAATGCTGTCGCAACTTTTTGAATTAGGTATGGTATCAAAATATTTTCCGCTGTTTGTGTAAGTATATTTACCGCTTGGGCTTAAATAGCTTCTGCAAAAACTTACCTGAATACTATCTTTAGTTGATAATGAAATTAAGTTTAAAGTAATTACACTATCACAATTTTTTGAGTTGGGTATGGTATCAAAATATTTACCGCTGTTTGTGTAAGTGTATTTACCGCTTGGGCTAATGTAACTTCTGCAAAAAGTTTTGGTAATACTATCTTTAGTATTAAGTATTGTGAGGTTGATAGTTAAAACACTATCGCAACCTTTTGCTGTTCTTACAGTGTCAATATAATTACCAGAGGTTTTCCAAACGTATTTATGACTTGGTGAATTATATGGACTACATGATTTAATAAAAACAGTATCGGCTGCAGGTAAATATTCAATAATAAAAGCATCCGAGTTACCTTTTGATATAATTGTTGAACAACCAACTTTTATGCTATCATAAAAAAAACCTGTAAAATAACCTTTGTTTTTATTTGTAATATATAATGCGCCCGAACCCGAAGGTTGATTTAAATAAACACGACCATTTATTGATTGTGCATTTAAATTATTTCCTGATGCATCAAACTGTGCTACAAAAATAGAATTGTTACTTACTGTGTTTACTTTACTGTTTCCAAAGTTTAATTGTGGGCTATTGGTTTCACCTAATAAAAAAACATCTTGTTGTGTATTAGAAGCAATACCAAAAAGGGTATCATCTCCAGTACCGCCAAAAGTTTGTTCCCATAATTCTGTTCCACTTGTATCAATACATGAAATAAATATATCTGTTCCTCCATTGTTTGTATAATACGATAAACCATTAGCCCAATTATATGCGGAATAAAAAGTTTGGTCGGAAAAAGTATGTCCTAAAAATAATTTATTCCCTTTTTTATTTATTGCCAAAACAGGATTGTTTGATATGCCAACATATACAGCACTTGCCCAAAGCCAATTGCCGGCTGTATCAGCTTTGGCAACTAAATAATTTGTACTCGCAATTAAAGGAACATATCCTGTTGGAAGATTTAATGTATCTTTTGTTGGAGGATTAAATTCCATTAATGCATATAAATATCCAAAACTATCAGATACCATACTGTGAATATTTGTAGCATAAATACCTTGCTTAGTTATTAACTGATTAAATGATTTAAACAAACCATTGCTATCATATTTAATTATCAAACTTCTTGGATTAATGGTGTCATAATAAAAATGATTTGTACCATTTTGACTGCTTACATTAGCATTGTCATAATACCCAAAATGAATGTACGTATTACCATAAACATCTATTGATAACCCCGAGAAACGGTTATAGACTACTGGTGCAGAATAGCTGTTACTGTGCGAAGTATTTACCCATTGAATTATACCATTATTGTTTACCTTCAATAGATATCCAACGTCTGGTTTATTAGATAACTGCCTATATCTATATGCAATTGTTTTATTACTTGATATAAAATCTAACGAATCATATATAAAGTAAGATCCACTAAAATAAACATTACCTGAAATATCTGCTTTTATACCAGTAATTTTAAAACTGTGAGCAGTGAATTCATCACCCACTCCATGCATATCAAAATAAATATGCCACTGATATTTTCCGTTGCTGTCATATTTTACTAATGCTAATTCAGTTGGATACCATGGTGGAATAAACAATCCAATTGTATAAAGAAAATTGCTTTTAATTAAAATTGGTGTACCTGCACTATCAATTGTAAATGCGGTATCATATTGTATCAATTGGTAAATATTGCCTTGTGCATCAGTAGTTAATTTTACTCCGTTTTGGTTATCTAAACCACCTTGGGTAAAAGCATAATTAAAAGTTTGCGCTTGCATACAAGGTTTAAAAAAAAGAATAAAAAAAAACAGCAATAAATATTTCATGCTTTAGTTTAAATACTCACAATGATGGACAAGGTACAATAATTATTGGTTTAAAATTTTCATAATAAATAACAGAAAACACTTATTGTAAAAACAACTTATTTAAACCATTGATTTCCTTCCGGGATTTTCTACTTCACTGATTGAAAAGAAAATTAAAAACGGCTAATTTTTATCACCGAACTAATAAAACTGTTCCTCTCATTTTAAATTGCAATCCACAATTTGTTTCCCCTTCAATAATATAAAAATAAGTTCCGTCAGAAACCGATTGTCCGTTTTCATTTTTCCCATCCCAACATCCTTCCGGATTTGCAGAATAAAATACTTGATCGCCCCAACGATTGAAAATATAAAAACTCAAACTCTTAATTGTGTTTGCTGAATCGATA
>CAIUEQ010000072.1 GCA_903898215.1 uncultured Bacteroidota bacterium
TATCGATTCAGCAAACACAATTAAGAGTTTGAGTTTTTATATTTTCAATCGTTGGGGCGATCAAGTATTTTATTCTGCAAATCCGGAAGGATGTTGGGATGGGAAAAATGAAAACGGACAATCGGTTTCTGACGGAACTTACTTTTATATTATCGAAGGCGAAACAAATTGCGGTTTGCAATTTAAAATGAGAGGAACAGTTTTATTAGTTCGGTGATAAAAATTAGCCGTTTTTAATTTTCTTTTCAATCAGTGAAGTAGAAAATCCCGGAAGGAAATCAATGGTTTTAATTTCACCACCTTTTGATTTTACAATATCATATCCAACAATATCTTCTGGTTTATAATCGCTGCCTTTAACTAATACATCTGGCTGTACAAGTTTTATTAAATCGTATGGTGTTTGTTCGCCAAATAAAATTATTGCATCAACAAATTCAAATGCTGCCAAAATAAATTGTCTAGAATATTCATCCTGAATTGGACGGTGATCGCCTTTTAGTTTATTTACCGAAGCATCAGTGTTTACGCCAATTACAAGCTTTGTTCCTAAGTCGGCAGCTTTTGCTAAATAATCAACATGACCTTGATGAATCAGATCAAAACAACCATTGGTAAACACAATTTTTTCGTTCGCATCAGTCCATAATTTTAACTGATGAGAAAGGGTTTCAATGGTATGAATTTTATTGACGATATGTTGATGATGCGACATGTTATGCGAGTTTCTTTTTATGCATTGCCAAAACCAAAAGCGAACAAATTGCTCCTATCAATAATAGTAAAATCATTTGAATGCCATGAACAATTGTTGCGTATGCAATTCCATCTTCTTTAGGAACACCAAATAATAACAGTGACGACATAATAGCAAAATGATATGTACCGGCACCGGCACCTGGCGCAGGAATAATCATTCCAACTGAACCGATGGCAAAAACAGTAAGGCAATCAATAAATCCTAAATGCTCAGTTGCCTTCATCGCAAACAAACAGAAATACATCATTATGATATAACAGAACCAAATGCCAAATGAAAGGAAAATAAACAGTACAGGATTTTTAACTTGCTTGATGCTCATCAAACCTTCAACAAATCCTTTTAATAAGTTTACTACTTTGTTGTATAATGGATGTGAAGCAATTTTATTTCTAAGAACAAAAGTCAATACGCCAAACACAGCAACTAATCCAATAATGATATATTTTAAATTTGAACCTGATGAAGCAGAGGCTTGTTGTGAACCAAATGTATTTTGAATAAAATCAGTGAGCATAGTAAACTGCAATACAAAAACAATTGCTATAATTAAAAGCAAAATAATCATGTCGAAAACACGTTCGGTAACAACTGTTCCAAGCGATTTGTTCAAAGGAATATCATCGGTTTTAACCAGAGCGGCACAACGCGAAACTTCACCGGCACGAGGAATAATATAATTCATCATATAACCGATCATCACCGCATAAAAACTGTTTTTTACCGGAACTTTATAATTCAGTGCATCGTAAAACATTGTTGCACGATACCCTCTTAAAAAGTGGCTAAAAATTGAAACCAACATACCGGCAGCAATCCACCAATAGTTTGTTTTGCTGAATTTATCCATCAAATCATTCCAATCGGTTCCTTTAAAAACAAACACCAAAAAGAATACTCCAATCAATGTGATGACTGAATATTGAATGAATGATTTCAGTTTTGAATTCAAGCGTTTAAGCGATTATTATCATCAGGATAAACAGCAACAGGCTTATAGGTTTTAGCCTCTTCAAATGGCATCGAACAATAGGAAATAATAATGAGGTGATCGCCAACAAAACCCTTGCGAGCCGCAGGTCCGTTAAGGCAAATCACTCCCGAATTACGTTCTCCGGTAATCACATAAGTTTCAAGCCTTTCGCCATTGTTTACGTTCACAACCTGAACTTTTTCGTTCTCAATAATATTTGCAGCTTCCATTAAAGCTTGGTCGATAGTGATACTACCAACATAGTGCAGCTCAGTTTGAGTGAGTCTTACACGGTGGATCTTTGATTTTAAAATTTCTATTCTCATAAAAAGCGCTGCAAATGTAGCAGAATTTTATTAATCCTTTTTTGAGGAGTGTTTTTAAATCTAAATCTAAAAATTTTACACTACATGAATATGTCTGAAAATTTGTAATCGGATATTAATATCATTGCATAGAGTTTTACTTTTTATTGAATATGAAAAAAATAATTAATTTCTTTTCGATTTGCCTGTTACTTATTTCGGCAACCCAAATACAAGCTGCCAACGGTGATACAACTTATCTGAAAGTGTTTAGTACCGTATCGTTTAATCATTATGGCAATTTCGATCAGTGGGCTACGTTTCCTTCATCAACAAAAAAGTTTCAACGCATTATGATGAAATATACTGTAGGCTGCGAATCGAACGGGCAATGTGAATGGGATTATACCAATACTATTTATGTGAGAAATAATACCCATACAAAAGATTCTACTTTAAAAAAAGCTACCACATTCACCGTTAATGGTGCAGTAAAGGATTCTTTTAATTATTCAACCGATACCACTTGGGTTAATTCCTTTAATTCTACTACAAAAAAAACAGATTCAGTTCCATCGGTGCAATTAACAATTATTCATTTTGTATTTGTGAGTATTCAGCAACCACAGGTTCCAATTGATACCATTAAAGTTTGGCCTGTTCAATATTATACTTTTCACTACGACACTTCAGGAAAAAAAACAGATTCATTTTTTGTTCAGGTGAAACAAACTGTAAGGGCAACCTACACTAATTATTATTCGGTTTTTGATAAAATTATCGATTACGAAATGGGAAGAATGATAACCCCTTATGCGAAGTTTTTCCCTAAAACTTTTGCGTATGAATATATTTATGATGTTACTGATTATGCAATTTTTCTTCACGATTCGGTTCAGATAAGAATGAATTACTCCGGCTATTCATGGGGTTTTACAGGCACAATTGAATTTTTTATGATAGAAGGAACTCCTAGCCGAGAAGCTTACAAAGTTGAAAATTTATGGAATGGATATTTTGGATATGGAAGTGCAACCGATCCAATTGACAATCATTTAACGGCTAAATTATTTAACAAAACAGATTCTACAGGTTCGGTTAAATTAAGGATGACAATTACCGGTCATGGTTCTGATAACAACGGATGTTGTGAATTTATGCCTAATAATTATTACGTAAAATTAAACAATGTGAAGTTTGCACAAAATACAATTTGGAAGGATGATTGTGGTTCGAACCCAATTATTAATCAGGGTGGAACGTGGATTTATAATCGTGCAAACTGGTGTCCTGGAATGATTGTTAATCCCTATGAATATAATTTAGACGCACCAAAAGGAATCGATTCGGTTGATGTGGATATGGACACTTATTTGCCATCAAAGCCAAGCGGAGGCTATGCTTATGGAACGCAATTAATTTATTACAAAAGTAATTTTTATACAACCGATGCCGGTATTGAAAGCATCCTTTCGCCAACAAACGAATTTGTGTTTAACAGAAACAATCCGATATGTGACAATGCGAAAATCGTGATACGAAATTTTGGTTTACAAACGCTAACATCGGCAACAATAAAATACAGGATTGGAGATGGCACTCCTCAAACTTATACTTGGAAAGGCATTTTAAAATTTGATGAAAAAGTGGAAGTTGTTTTACCTTCAATAAATTGGGTTGACCCATCGGGAGTAAAAACTTTTACAGTTTGGATTGATAAAGCAAATGAGCAAGCTGATGAAAATCCATTTAACAATACCAAAACGTCAACCTTTCAATTGCCAATTGTTTTGCCTTTTAGTTTTATTATCGAAACGCATACCAATGCCAGGCCATCCGAAAATTCATATACCATTTCAACTTGGTGGGGAAAAACAATTTTTTATAAAACATTTTCAGATTCTAATTTTATTGTTAGAGATACTTTTAATCTTGGATATGGCTGTTACTCTTTTAATTTTATTGATAGTGCAGGCGATGGTCTTTCGTTTTGGAACAATACCGCTCAAGGTAATGGTGGAGTTAGGTTTATGAAAAATCCTGAAAATGTTGCTTCCCCGGTTTTAAAAACTTTTAATGCTGATTTTGGTAATTTTTTAAACTTTAATTTTCGTACAGTTTCACAAGTGGCTGTTGAAGAAGTAACAAATATTTCATCAAATATTTCTATTTATCCGCAACCTGCAAATGATAAAATTATTATCAAAACAGATAAAATATTTATTAGCAGCATACAATTATTCTCGATGGATGGGCGAGTGGTAAAAACGTTTAACGAATTTGAAATTATAAACGGAGAATTAAACATTCAGGAAA
>CAIUEQ010000073.1 GCA_903898215.1 uncultured Bacteroidota bacterium
AGGCAGGTATCCAGCTGAGCTATAGGACCAAATTTTTTAAGAACAACTTTCCAAATCCCGACTTCAAATATTTCTCTCGCTTCCTTGCTATTTCTCTGTTTTCCAATTCAACTTGATAGATTAATTCCCAAGGAATAAAACCTTTAGTTGACTTTGACTTTCCAGAATTGTGTTCCTTCAATCTTCTTTCAAGATTATCAGTCATTCCAACATATATTCTTCCGTCTTTATTGCTTTTAATGGCGTAAACGTAAATCATAAAAATTGGTTTAGAAAACCGTTGCTCCCTGCCTACCGCCCCAGACCTTGCTTGGCAGGCAGGTATCCAGCTGAGCTATAGGACCAAATTTTTTAAGAACAACTTTCCAAATCCCGACTTCAAATATTTCTCTCGCTTCCTTGCTATTTCTCTGTTTTCCAATTCAAATTTCGAAATAATTACCATTAAAACTGATAATCCGGGGTGCAAATGAAATTGTTTTTTTTGATTGAGGCAAGTTTAATCGAAAAACTTTCTTCTATTCCTTTTTAAACATCTATCAAATCTTGCAAATTAGTTCAGCAGCTTTTTCAAGTGTTTCGTTTGATTTGGCAAAACAAAATCGCAATACATTGTTATCAATTTGTTTATGGTAAAATGCCGAGATTGGAATACTGGCAATTTTATTTTCTTTGGTAAGTCGTGCTGCAAAATCAACATCTTTCTCCTGTGTAATTTTTGAATAATTTAACAATTGAAAATAGGTACCCTGACAATCCAAGATTTTAAAACGAGAACCTTTGATTAGCTTCTGAAAATAATCTCTTTTCTCCTGATAAAAATTATTTAAGTTTAAATAGAGCTCTTTATCATCAATAATATCAGAGAGTGCATATTGTATTGGTGTATTCGCACTAAATGCAATAAACTGATGAACCTTTCTAAACTCGGCAGTAAGATTTGTTGGAGCAATAACATATCCCATTTTCCAACCTGTGGTATGATAGGTTTTTCCAAATGATGAAACGATGATACTTCTTTCAGCAAGTTTTGGGAAACGGGCTACACTTTGATGCTCCATCTGATCAAAAATAATATGCTCATACACTTCGTCACTCAAAATAATGATCTCCGTATTCTGAACCATCTTTTGTAATTTCAACATATCTTGAGCATTTAAAGTTGTGCCCGAAGGATTATGCGGAGAATTAATAATGATCATTTTGGTTTTATGGTTGATGAGTTTTTTAAATTCATTCCAATCCACTTTAAAATCAGGATATTTAAGTTCAAAAAATATTGGTCTTCCACCATTCAATTGAATCGCAGGAACATAAGAATCATAATTCGGTTCCAAAACTATCACCTCATCATTTTCTTCAACGAAAGCTGAAATAGCTGTAAACAAAGCATGCGTACCGCCAGGGGTAATTGTAATTTCTGTTTCAGGATTATATTTTGCCGAATACATTTCTTCAGTTTTGATGGCAATCTTTTCTCTCAAACTCATCAGTCCCGGCATTGGAGCATATTGATTGAATCCTTTTTTCATATAATGATTTACAAGTTCAATCAACTTTGTGCTACAAGAAAAATCCGGAAATCCTTGTGCAAGATTAACGGCTCCGTGTTCGTTCGCAAGTGCTGTCATTACAGCAAAAATGCTGGTTCCTGTTTTAGGGAGTTTTGATTTAAGGTTACTTTGAAATTCCAAAATGTATTAATTATTTGTTGTTAAAATTAGCATCTTATTTTTAATAGAATAATGATTTTTAAAAACTGATTGATTTATTCATTTAAGATACCTGATTATCAAAAGTTAAAACTATGCACTAAAACATTTCTGTTTGAAGTTTTAACTTTTACAGCAACAATTTTTTGATCTTCCCGACTTATCTTCGCCCCCAAATAATATGATAGCATTAAATAATATAGGATTCGAATTCGGTGGAAGATACTTATACCGTAACGCCAACTGGCATATAAAACCTAATCAACGTATCGGTTTAATTGGTATGAACGGTACAGGCAAATCAACGTTGCTGCGCGTAATCAATGGCGAATTTCAGTTGAGTGAAGGAAGTATTTCTAAACCACGCGATTTAACAATCGGTTTTTTAAATCAAGATCAGTTATCGTTTGACACCAGTGAAAGTATCATTAACGTAGCAATGATGGCATTTTCGCGTGAACTTGAAGTTGAAAAAGAAATTGAAAAAGTGTTGGTGGAACTTGAAACCGACCATTCTGAAGAAGTATTACACAGGTTAAGCGATTTGCAACATGAGTTCGATGTGCTTGATGGTTACAATATTTTACATAAATGTGAAAAGGTTTTAGAAGGCTTAGGATTTACTACAGAGCAATTAAAACAACCTTACAGAAAATTTTCCGGAGGATGGCGCATGCGTGTTATTCTTGCAAGATTATTACTCCAAAAACCAAATTTATTGATGCTGGATGAGCCAACGAATCACTTGGATTTACCAACTATCGAATGGCTTGAAAATTACTTACAAAGTTATGAAGGAACCGTTATTGTTGTTTCCCATGATAAGGAATTTTTAAGTAAGATGACTGATACTACAGTTGAAATTTCGATGGGAAAGATCACTGTGTATTCCGGGAATTATGCCTACTACCTCGAATCGAAAGAAGAGCGGATGGATATGCAACAAAGAAAATTTGATAACCAACAACAGTTCATCAAAGAGCAGGAAAAATTCATCAACCGATTTAAAGCTAAAGCATCGAAAGCCACAGCTGCTCAAAGTCGTGTGAAGATGTTGGATAAGCTCGACAGAATTGAAGCTCCCGAAGATGATAACCGTGAAATCAATATCCAATTTCATATGTCTACTACCTCTGGAAAAGTGGTGGCAGAATTGAATGATGTGTCTAAAAAATTTCCGGATATTGAGATCGTAAAAAATGCTTCCGGAGTGATTCATCGTGGCGATAAAATTGCTTTGATCGGTGCAAATGGAAAAGGAAAATCTACCTTACTCAGAATGATTGCCGGTGTTGAACCTCATGATGGTGAAATAAAAATCGGCTACAATGTGATCAATGCATTTTATGCTCAGCACCAACTCGAATCACTGAATACCAACAACGAGGTTTTAGAAGAATTACAGCAAAATTCAGGTGGCAGAAATGACACCGAATTGCGTACCATTTTGGGTTGCTTTTTATTTGCCGGTGATGATGTTTTCAAAAAGATAAAAGTACTATCCGGTGGTGAAAAAGCACGTGTGGCTTTGGCAAAAACTTTATTACTTGAAGCAAATTTCATGTCGCTGGATGAGCCGACAAATCACTTGGACATGCGTTCCATCAACATCCTTATTCAGGCATTACAACAATACACCGGAACATTTATCGTTGTTTCTCACGATAGGTTTTTCATTTCAGAAATAGCAAATAAAATTTGGTGGATAGAAGACAAGCAATTGAAAGAATATCCGGGAACTTATGCTGAGTATGAACATTGGAAAAAGAAACAGGATGAGTTAAAACTTGCTCAACAAAATAATTCATCTAAAAAAACTTCGGCACCCGAAAAAAAAGCTGAAAAGAAAGTTGAAGCACCAAAAGTTTCGAGTAATAAAAAACAAAAAGTTCAACAACAATTTGAAAAAACTGAACAAGAAATTGAAGTGCTAAAAAATGCTATTCAAAAAAGTGAAGATGACTTTGCTGCTAATCAAAACAGCATGAACAAAGAAGATTTCGCTTCATTTCAGAATAATTATACTAGCCTAAAAAACAATCTTGTTGTTCTTGAAAAAGAATACGAAACATTGTTTAACGAGATCATGGAACTTGAATAAATAAAAAATTATCATGCGAAAATATTTGCTTCTTATTTTGACTTTGCAAACATTTACCTTGTTTGCCCAAGATGAAAAACCAAAGTTGGTTTATGATAATATTAATTACGACAAACGTGTTCAAACAGTATTATTCTCAAAGGTAAATATTGACGATCGCTATCCGATGATGTCGTTGAATACTGCCGAACAGTTGCAATTAAGTTTTGATATTTTAGGAACAAAAAACGAATATTTTCAGTACACTCTTGTACATTGTGATGCCAACTGGAATCCTTCAAATCTTCAGCAAAATGAATACTTGCAAGGCATGACCTTTGACCAGATCAACGATGTGAAATTCTCCAACAACACTTACGTAAAATATGTTCATTACACTTTGGTTTTGCCGAATGAAAATTTTAAACCTCTTATTGCCGGAAATTTTTTAGTGAAAGTTTACCGCAATTTTGATGAAGAAGATTTGGTTTTAACAAGACGAATGTTGGTAATAAATTTAGGAGTGTCGATTGAAGGAAAAGCCACCATGGCACAAACTGCACAAAACAGATATACCAAACAGGAATTAAATTTTTCGGTAAATTATAAAGGTTTTACCATGCCAAATCCTTTTGAAGATGTAAAAGTAGTGGTGATGCAAAACGGCAGATGGGACAATTCGATAACAGGTATTAAACCATTATTTATTCGCGATAATGTACTTGACTATAATTTCACCGATCAGTTTATATTTAATGGTGGCAATGAGTTTCGCTATTTTGATATGAGAAATTTAAGAGCCGTGAGTATCAATGTTCGCGGAAAATCATTGGATACGGTGTATCATGTTCATTTGATCAATGATGAATCGCGAGGCAGCAAACAATATGTTCAGTACGTTGACAACGATGGAAAAAGAGTAATTGCTAATAAAGACAATGCCACTTCAGGTGAACTTGATGGTGATTACGCATTTACGAATTTTTATTTAATGAGCCTCGATCCTGTTCCTCAAGATGTGTATGTGTTTGGAGATTTTACCGACTGGAAATTATTGCCCGAATACAAAATGCGCTACAACCAAAATCGCGGACGATATGACTTGGAAGTTCCTTTAAAACAAGGCCGGTATGAATATTTTTATGTGATAAAAGATGAGAATGGAAAGCCAAGTGAAACAACTTTTGAAGGCAGCAGTTCTCAAGCTGAAAATGAATACCTAATTTTAGTTTATCATAAAAATGTGAAATACAAATACGATGAACTGATAGGTGCTGCCAAGTTTACAACTACTATGTAAGTTCTCGCGAGCATCACGCTCGTGATTGCAATGCTTCCCCGTGTTCTCGCGAGCGTCACGCTCGTGATTGCAATGCTCCTTTTAACCTGAGTTCTAGCGAGCGTCACGCTCGTGATCGCAATGCATCTTTTAAATTATGCATCTTCAAAAAATAATTTTATTTTTACTTCATGTCTGAATACCTAAAGATAGAAGAAGGCAAAACTTATTTTATTACCTATACAGTTGTTGATTGGCTTGATGTATTTATTCGTGATGAATACATCAATATTTTAATTGACAGCATCAGATATTGCCAGCAACATAAAGGATTATTGCTATATGCTTATTGTATTATGCCAAGTCATGTGCACATGATTGCCGGAGCAAAAGAAAACACGTTAGGAGATTTGCTTCGCGACATGAAAGGTTTTACTGCTCGGAAATTATTGAAAGAAATAAAAGAAAACATGCGGGAAAGCAAACGTGAAATATTATTAGCCTCATTTTTAAAAGCTGGCAAAAAAGTTGGACAGGAAATGCAATTCTGGCAACACGAAAATTATCCTGTTGAATTGTATTCAGATAAATTTATTTCTCAAAAAGAAAATTATATCCATCAAAACCCTGTTAAGATGGGCTTGGTAAGTCGACCAGAATATTACCGGTTAAGTTCAGCAAGTGAAGACAGTCCGTTAAAAGTGATGACTTTAAAATAG
>CAIUEQ010000074.1 GCA_903898215.1 uncultured Bacteroidota bacterium
GAGGTTGGCTGTTTGAACTCTTGAATTGGTTATTTTATTTCCCAAACTATCGGCAGCTGGCGCAGCTTGTTTCCATTGATAATTTGCGGTATAACTATAAGTTGATTGGTCGACAAAATCTAAAAAAGGAATTTTATTTATCGGCACGTTGTAATTTATTTTTGCAGTCTGATCAAATTGAGTAATCCTGCCACCTTTCCAGAAATTATTCCATATACTATCTTTTTTCTGTTGAGTAGTTCCATCAACTTTTCCAATCGGTTCATCTACTCGAGCTAATGCTGTTGAGTTATAATCAAACTTTAAATTCTTTGTAATTGCATATCCAAATTCATAGTACCTCGTTTGAGTAAAATTTTTATCATACACAGGCTGAATGACTGTTAATGAATTGTCGTTATTTCTATAATCTGATTCACCATATCGTCTTTCTGTTTCCATTCTAAAACCCCAAGAAGTTGGTAAATAGTTTACATTAAAATCTTTGATAAGTGCTAAGCTTTTTGCCTTGATAATATTTTTAAATGGTTCAAAAGGTTTTGAAACAAAATTATAGTTGTATAACAATTGCCCTTTATAAGTTTGCAAAATGTAGTAGTCAATGGTTTGATTTCGTTTATACGTTTCAACAAAAGAATACGTTGCCGAAAAATTCTCTATATCATAAAACTGAGCTTTTCGTTTACTTCCAATTCTGTTTTTCCTGACGTTTGTAAAATTAAATCCTCTCCGTGAAGTAAAATCATCGGAGGATTGGCTGATGCGTTCTCTTTTTAGCGGATCGGTAATTTCCGTAAGTTCTTTTTGCAATTTTGTATCCTGATTTAACGGATCATAAAGTGGACGTATCAAAGTATTGCCATAAGAGAAAAACATAGGAACAGATATTCCGCTTTTCTTCGGTAAAAATTTTCCTAACTCAAAACTTGATTGCAGGTCGTAAACATATTGATCGTTCATACTCCTCTGATTCAGCTTTTGATCAATGCCACCAAATCCTATTGAGGTGATACTTCCTGTTAACTGAACGTTTCCAAAATCAGCAAGTTTTGTTTGTATTCTTCCTGTAGCGGCCCAGCCTCCTTTATTATTAAAATCGCACATCCGCAGTTCATCAAACCATATTTCACCACATTTAGTTTGCCCATCATCTAATCCTCCGGGAATTCTTTTTGGGTTTCGAATTCCTAACATCATCACCCTAACATTACTCAAATCCGGTAATCCAATTACGGTAAATTTATTGTTTCCATTTTGAGATACATAAGGAACCGTAAAAGGATAATTTGCATTTGTGCGTGCAATTTTTGCGTTGATGAAATCTTCGAGAGTGATTGCCATTTCGTTATCAAGTGGCCATACCTGTGAAGGTTCGTTATGATTTGAAGGAGTAACCTTTAACGGCATTTCATACTCATAATAATTATCCGTTAAATCTGTTCCTAATCTGATAAATGCTGTAAGTTCACCGTCTTTTAGTTGTTCACCTTCGGCATGTAAAAACATTCTCAAAGTTCCGTATTGACGTAAATCAACTTTGGTATTTTTAAATACCGCTCGGGCATCTCCATCTTTTAAATTACAAACTCTAACTGATAATGATTGTTCGTTTTGTTTGATTGGTGTTGGTGAACTGAAATCAACTGTACGTGTAATGCCGGGAGGAACTGTATAAACAATTGGTGAACGGCTTCCGTTTTTTTCAATATTTACAGTTGATACCACAAATGTTGTATTGTCGTCAGGGTCGGCAGGTTTATTTTCTTTTCCTGCTTCAAGATTTCCTAAATATTTTCTCCAATCAGCACGAACCAAATTCATTGCGGCAAACCTTAAAACAACATTTTCCTGAAAGCCTCGCAAGTAAGCACGCATAAATCGAATTGATTTAAAGTCGATAATTTCACCTACTCTTTGCTGGTATTCGCGAACAGGAATTTTAAGCTGATACCAAGTTACTAAAGAAACTGATCCGTTTTTTAACGTAACAGAACTTGTTGCACTATCAGTAACAAAGTTTTTTCCAACTACCATTTTATCACTCCCGATATCAATACGGTATTGATAATATTCTTCTATTTCATTAAGTGTAAAATCGCGATTAATATCTTCTCCATCCGGAATATTTGTAGCTGATGTTGAATAGGGTTTTGTTGGATCATAAATCGGAGAGTTGCCTTCATGTCGGTTATATCTTTTATACCTCTCCAGGATACTTAATTTTTGTCCATCATAATCATCGCCAAGATAATAATGATAATCATCATTTGAAGGATCGTTTGCTGCATTGATATATGCCTGAGATGCTGTTCCAAGTGTAGGAGATGTTGCAATTTTTTTAACATAGGATGTATCGAAAAAAACTCTTTCTCCAATATTATCTCCCAATCCGTCCAAACCAACATCTTGCTGATTTCTTGCAGCAGGATCAGCATCAAAAGCAAAATTTATAACAGGAACATGTGGTACTCTTCCCCAATTTGTAGTATCAGCATACTGAACATTTGGATCTTTGGGCATGCCATTTTCTGCCGATCTTCTGCTGTCGCGTAATACATCTTCCGAAATATTTCCAAGGTTAATATAAAGTTGTCCGCTTGTGCTCGACTTGTTACAGAGATAAGGATCCATCATCCAAATTTCTATGTAATCAATATTTGCAGCTTCAAAATCACTCTGGTCAATTTTCCTCATAATACCTCCCCAGTTTGGACTATTTGGAGGATTTATTAATGATCCATCTGCTTTTAAATTTAAACTGTAGTTATATGGACCGCGTTCATTTGGATAAAATGCCAAATCAAAAGTGGGTAGCAAAGTTGGCATCCCCGATTGAATTTGTCGGTTTGGATACACTTCTCTAACATCAATTGAACGAACACAATGACTCGACAATTGATCCGGGTCCGACTTGATATGAGCGGGTTGATAAGGATCGGCATCGTTTGTAAATGTTGTTGAAATATTATACCAGGCTAAATTGGCTCGCTTAAATCCATAATCAAGTTTATTGTTATATACTGCTTCTGGAAATAAACTATTTTGAAATTGAGGAGTAGATGCCAATACCCAATTGTTTCCAAACCTAAGATCAAGAGGTGTTTCACTTCCTTCAAAATCATCGAGATAAGCAGTTCCATTTTGTGCAAGCGCACTATTAATACCCGGAATTAGTTGAGCATATTCTCCCGATATCGAAATATTTGAAGTTTCTTTTGTTTCCAAAAATGGAATTTGATCAACCATTTTTGTAATAAAGCGTGAATCTCTTTTATACGATCCGTCTAAGCCAATCATTAAATTTGAAATTGGTTCCTCACCAATATTCACCTTTTGAGTGAGTGGCCTTTCAGTTAGATATAACATCGTTCCACCAAAAATTAAATTGTTGCTATATTTATAATCGAATCGCGAACCCAATAATGATTTTTGCTGTACACTAAAAAGCGAATTACTTTCTGCCGAAACTTTAATTACAGCACCCGAATTAAGCAAACCTGTATTGATAATCTTTACACGTCCAAGAGAATAGTCCACACTATAATCCTGATTTTCGGTAAGCAAAGCGCCATTTGCAGTAACCTTCACAGCACCACGCGGAATATTAGTTTGGCCAACAGAAATTTCTGAACTAGAGGATCCGGAATATGTTCCTCTTAAATAAAATTTATCATATTGAGGCAATTGAAGTGCAGCAAAACGTGTTGAATCATACAATTCATAAAAGGAATAATACCTTGCCTTTGTTGGATCATTTCTAAATTTTGATGATAAATATTTTCCAAAGGGTTCCAGTACCGGAAAAATAATTCGTCCTTGCTGAGACTGAATGGTAACTCCTTCAATAAAATCAAAAATGCCGTCAGGGGCACGTTCTTGTTGAGTGTTTAAGTTATCCAAATTCATCACAGATAACAATGGCACTCCTAATAATTGTGGCTCACCTTGAGCAGGAATATAATTTAGTTTTGCTCCTGATGGATCATCCGCATAAATAATGTTAAGCTTAAAATCTTTTTGTTGCACGTTGTATGTACCCAATGAATACACATTTTTCATCATCAACTTCCACATTGGCAAATCGGGGCGTTGTGATGGTCCTTTCAACATCTTTAAAAATAATACATTGGGATTATTCGTATTCGGAGGAACACTGTTTGCTCCAGTTGAAAACTCACCAACTACATACCTTTGGTTGTTATACATATATTCATATGCAACACAAAGCACATCATCATTATTCAATTGTTGGTTTAAAGAAATATATCCTAATAATGGATTAAAAGAAAATTCACTCGTGCTTAATTGCCTGGCATAACTAACCATTTGGTATTGCGAAAGAGGCTGAAGTTTTGTTGTATTTTGATCTTTGGCAATTTGATTTTGAATATTATAACTTGATCGTAATGATGCAGTGTCTTTATTAATTGTTTGCCCCACCAAGTAAGGATAAAGAGAATTGGTAGTATTATTTGGAAGGCCCGCGTTTCCTAATACTTTCCAATAAGGATTATCAAGATGATCCGACTCACCCATATCTGAAAAACCAATTATATCACGTGAATTATCAAAAGCTGCTGAGCGATTTGTAACCCAAACCTCAACCCTATTAATCACTATCGGTGAATTATTGATGGGTAAATTTGACAACCATTTATCGTAATTATCTCTAAAAAATTGAGCTAAAAAGTAATGGCGATTCATGTCGTAATTATCACATTGAATATCGAAAGTTGAAGTTTGAGCACCTCCCGTCATTGTGGTTTCGGTAGTTTTACCACGGTCTTGAGAAACAACCGTTGTCATTGTTAATCTTCCAAATTGTAAAGTTGTTTTCACACCAAAAAGACTCGTGCTTCCACGAATTAAAGTAGAACTTAAAGGCAGGGTAACATTTCCAACTTCAATTTTTTTAATGATGTCATCATCTTTTCCGGTGTAATCCAACTTTACTTGATTTTCAAAATCAAATGCTGCTTCAGTATCATAATTCAAGTTAATTTTCATCCTGTCGCCAATACTTCCTTGCACATTTAATTGAATTTTTTGTCTGAAATCAAACTGCCCTGTAGTTTGTTGTTGAGGGGAGAGTTGAGGATTTCTTACTGTGTTAAAATTTCCGGCAAAAATAACTTCTGCTGTTCCCCGAGGTCGAATATCAATTATACCACTTCCAAATATTTTATCGAATATTTTAGGTCCAACATGCAAAGGTGGAATTAAACCACTTCCTGTTGTGAAATTTTGTGCCTGAGAACGTTGTCTGAAATATGCTTGAGTTTGTCGTTTATTCTCATCATCCAATAATTGTTTTATCGTTGCCGAAGCCGGTAATCGATAATCAGATTTACCAACTTTAGATGAATAATTATAATTGTTTCCTGATGAATCTAATTCATACTTATTTTTGATGTTTGACGGCTCGCTTAAATCAAAAGGGTGTCGTTTAGTTGAACGTTCATAAGGCTTTCGGTCGTTTATCGGATACGGTAGTGATTTCTTTGAAGTATCTTTTGAGGTAGAGTCGGGTGGCGAAAGATATAGCATATCTCTTCCTTCGGAAACAGTAATATCCATTTCCGAATTTTTGGGCGCAACTCCAAATACCAACGAAAAAACGAAGGTAAGAAGAGATGAAATTGATATGTATTTTAAATTTTTTTTACTCGACAAAGTAGAATTTCGCCATCAGAGAATCTTTAAAGTGTTTTTTACTAGTTCTTCTACCGTATAATTAGGATTTTGTTGCTTAATTTTTATCAAACCTTTTTCTGCTTCATTTTTTGAAAAACCTAACATTACCAATGCTGAAAGAGCTTCATTGGTGATGTTGTTTCCACCAAAAGAAACCGAAAGCATTTCTGCATTTTCGTTTTTTGTGATTTTATCCTGTAAATCTATCACAATTCGTTGTGCTGTTTTAGGCCCAATCCCTTTAATGGTTTTTAATAACGCCCAATTCCCATTGGTTATTGCACTTTTAATATCAATTGTTTGCAATGATGAAAGAATCATTCGAGCAGTATTTGTTCCAACACCACTAACAGAAATCAGCTGCAGAAATAATTGTCTTTCATCTTCATCAGCAAAACCATAAAGGGTATGACTATCCTCCTTAACCGACAAATGCGTAAGGATTCGGAGATGTTCCTCATTTTTAATTTTCTCGAAAGTATGAAGTGAAATATTTATTCCATATCCCACACCCGAACAGTCAACTACTAAATAAGTTGGCGTTTTTGTTACTATCTTACCTTCAATATGAGCAATCAATTTTTTAAAAAGTTTAGCCTGCTAAAATAAGAAATGTTTTTAATTTTGAAATAGTAATGCACTTTTGTATGAATTCAGTCGGTTTATATCAATATGAATAAAAAATATTTTACTTTACTTTTCGCTTGTTTGATTTTCCTTTTTTTAACCTCATTTGGGCAAACACCAGAAAGTGTGATTCCTTCTAATGGCAAGTATAAACAGCTATATAAGAACGGTGAAACAATGGAAAAGGGCCATTTCAAAAATTCACAAAAAAATGGGATCTGGTATTATTACAATGAAAATGGAATGCTTCAAAAAAAAGAAAAATTTATTTTTGGCAAATCCCAATGGCAAATATTTTTCGATAAAGGTAAGATCACAAAAATTATTGATAATAATGGTAAAGTAACCGAAAGATCTAAATGTGGCTGCTAAAATTTAATACCTAATTATTAATCTTCAATATCCTTCTCCAAAAAAAAATCTGGGAGATGATGATTTATTTAAAAAATTAATTACTTTGCATTACGAAATAATTCTTCACTTTATCTTCAAATCTATTCAAACCCATAAATAATGAAAAAAATTTACACATCATTTATTGCTGCGATTTTGTTTTTATTAACAACATCCCAGCTTAGCGCACAAACCTGGTGCGTGCCTACTTATTCTGTAACTTGTGCTACATATAATATGTACATTAACAATTTCTCTACAGCAGGAATTTCATCTCCTCAAATTACGAACCTGAATACAGGCTGTAGCAGTTCTAATAGTTACACCTATTATCCGGGTATGACATCAGCAGGATTGCCAGGAGCTACCATTGGATTTACCTACTCAACAGGAGTTACCTACCAAACAAATTGGAGAATTTGGGTTGATTGGGATCACAGTGGAACATTTAATGCAACAGACGAAATGATGTATTATGCTTCAACAGTTAATCCAAATATTACTGTTACAGGTAACTCATTTACTGTTCCTTTCACTGCTCTACCTGGTTATACCAGAATGAGGGTCATGTGTGTTTATTATGGCTCAACATTAAATGCAACTGATGCTTGCTCTTCTCAAAGTTATGGCGAGTGCGAAGATTATGATTTTTTAGTAATGACCTTAGGAGCGCAAATTCCACCTTTAGCTGGTTTTGCGTACAATATTGCAACAGATACTGCCTGGACTAATAGCCCTTATATTTTTGTAAACACAAGCAATAACAGTAAAAATAATTATTGGGATATTACCGGATACAGTTCCACATTAAATGGAACTTATTCTGCATACACACCACCTTCGTCTACACCACGCGTTTGTGCAACACGTTGGAACACTTGTTACCTTGATACTTTGCATCAAAATTTCTCGTGGAAATTTACTCAGCCTGGTTACTATAAAGTTAAATTGAAAGCAACGAATGTTTTACTTATAAACGGTGTATTTGTTGCCGGAGTAGATAGTATTACAAAGATAATTGTTTGTGCACCGCCAACACGAAAACCCGTTGCAAGCTTTTTTAGTTTGAACCGCTCGGTTGGTTTTACTGATCAGCTAAACTATTATGATTTGAGTACAAATGGACCAACCAATTGGAGATGGTTTTTAAATCCTTCATATTATGGTGTGAATACTTTTGCTGGTTACCCTATTGCTAACTCATGGTATGCTACCGATTCAGTTCAAAACCCTTATTTATATGCCTTTGATGGTGGAATATTTGATGTTTGTTTAGCTGCAGGAAATGCCCTCGGATGGGACACTTTATGCCGTCCTGCATACCTTAATGTAAACAACGGATACATGATGTGTAACGGTTCCGATTCCGTAAGTTTCCTTTCTTCTGGATATGTGTATGATGCTGGCGGACCAACTAGTAATTATTCAGGTGGAACAACAGGTTCATGCCCTGCCGGTTTTAGAATTGCTGCTTGTGCCGATTCAATTGTATTAGATATTGAACGTTTTAAATTAACTATCGGTGACTCTGTTACTATCAGAGTTGGTACTCCAACAGGTGCTATTATTAAACGTATTGGAGGACAAACATTACACGATAGTTTACGTCATTTTAAAGTGCCCGGTGGTTTTGTTTTCTTCCAAATGAACGCTGCTCCTGCTTCAGTTGGAGATTCAGGATTTGCTATACATTGGAAAATTGTTCCTGCAAGTTATAGCAAACCTAAAGCTTCTTTCACCATGACCACTAATGGTCCGGTAACCAATGGAATTCCTTCTATTTACAGAGGTTATGCAGTTAATTATACAAGTACAAGTACCGGTGTAAATATGAGTTATAGTTGGGATACGGATGGTAATGGTGTTTATGGAACATCCATAGGTGGTGATTCTATTAACCCAAATCCTAGTTGGGCAACAGGCCCCGGATCGACTCTCGGCCTTTATAATATTTGCTTAAGAGTTTCTAATTGTGTTGGAACGGATACTGTTTGTAAACAAATTAGAGTTTTACCTGTACCGAGCAAACCAACAGCTGATATGACCGTGAGCAGAAATTCAGGTTTCACTACTGATACTTTCAGATTTTATGATAATAGTATTAATGGAGCTATGACTTGGTTGTGGACTTTCAACCCTGCTAACGTGGCTTACCTTAGCGGTACCAGTGCTACTTCTCAAAATCCAATTGTATTTTTAAACAGTGCACTTTGCTATACTGTTACTTTAAGAGCATGTAATTCTATCGGATGTGACACTAAAGTATTTCCTTGTATGGTGAATGTTGTTGGATACAATTCTCCGGGAACTGC
>CAIUEQ010000075.1 GCA_903898215.1 uncultured Bacteroidota bacterium
GAAAAGGTGGAAGAAAGAAAAAAGTAATTAGTAACTAAAGATTAACGCGAGAGTGGTGGAATCGGAATACACACAGCACTTAAAATGCTGCGCCTTATGGATTGAGGGTTCAAGTCCCTCCTTTCGCACCAAACATGGATCGTTAGCTCAGCGGTAGCAGCGTTTCCCTTACACGGAAAAAGTCGTAGGTTCGATCCCTACACGATCCACCAAATTTATTTCCAGATTTTTTTTAATTCTGGATAAGCAACAAGAATATTTTGATTTCTTTTACGATCTAAGTCATTATTAAATTCAATATATTTGTCGAGAAGATGAGTATGATCTTCACTATTCATGTAATTTAATACATCAGTCCATGACTTGATACTATAATTTTTAGATTCTAACCATTGGCAGTGGAGTTTTATTTTTTCACTAATCTCATTCTTAAATTCAATGGGCAATATACGACTACTCATATTTTCTGGAAACACTAAATTTGTCATTCTCCATTTTGTAACATCCAATAAATTGATGATGGTGGAACGATGTATTTGAATAAAAACATCTTCAGGTAATTTTGTATTCCAATTTTTAATTGAATTGTAGGTAATACTCAATTTACCATCGTTTAAATAAACTTTAGTATAATTTCCGTATGCCTCGATATAGTTGATATCCTTAATTTTTACAAAGCACAGTTTATTATCAAACGACAAAAGAATAATGTGATCTATGCCGAACTTCTCTTCTGAAGTATCATTCCAAATTTGATTGTCCTGATTATTGCTAACCTTTTCGATAGCTTTAGAAAGTCGTTCTAAGCTAATCGGCTTTAATAAATAATCAACAGCATTCATTTCAAATGCTTTAATAGCGTAATCAGGATGCGAGGTAATAAAAATCACCATCGGCTTGTAATTTAAATTCGATAAAAGATCAATTGATGTTTGACCATTTAAATCAACATCCAAAAAAAGCAGATCGGGTTTTTCTTCTTGAATTATAGCTTTTGCTTCATCGTAATCAGATGCCTCGCCTACTATCTGAACTTGTTCAAAATTACTGAGTAACTTTTTTAATACAGCTCTCATTGATTCAACATCATCAACTATTACTGCTTTAATTTGTTCTTTCATGCAAATAATATTTTTTGAAAAAGATATTTTTCTCGTTCAATATTAAGATATCTCAACTCAAATACAAAATCTTATCAGTTAAATAACAAAAAATACAGTTTAACTTTTAAATATCCTTTATTATTAATTAATTAGAGCAACCTGTCTTAGAAAAATAAAACTCAACAAAATCTCCCTTAACCTTTCTCGGGTCTCATTTGCGGGAAGAACAGTACATCCTGAATTGAAGGCTGATTGGTAATGATCATGCTTAAACGATCTATTCCAATTCCAAGACCAGCTGTTGGAGGCATTCCATACTCAAGTGCCCTTAAAAAATCTTCATCAAGCATCATCGCTTCATCATCGCCACGTTTGCCTAACTCAAGTTGGTCTTCAAAACGTTTTCTTTGATCAATTGGGTCATTTAATTCTGAGAATGCATTACAAATTTCTTTCCCATTACATATTGCTTCAAAACGTTCTACCAAACCTTCTTTAGTTCTGTGTTTCTTAGCAAGTGGACTCATTTCAACAGGATAATCGGTAATAAATGTTGGCTGAATTAAATGAGGCTCACATTTAGCTCCAAAAATTTCATCAATTAATTTCCCTCGTCCCATTGATTTATCAGTATGAATATCCAGTTGTGTGCATGTTTCAACTAATGCAGCTTCGTCCATTTGGCTAATATCGATTTGAGTAAAATGTTGAATTGCTTCATACATAGTAAATCGTTTCCATGGACGTTGGAAATTGATCATATTTTCGCCAACTTTTATTTCAGTAGTTCCATGAATTTCGATTGCAATTCTTTCAATCATTTCTTCCACCAAATTCATCATCCATTCATAATCTTTATAAGCTACGTATAATTCAATTTGCGTAAACTCGGGATTATGAAAACGGCTCATTCCTTCATTTCTAAAATCTTTAGAAAACTCATAAACGCCATCAAACCCTCCAACAATTAATCTTTTTAAATACAACTCATTTGCAATGCGCAAGTACAAAGTCATATCCAAAGTATTGTGATGCGTTTTAAAAGGTTTTGCAGCAGCACCTCCGTAAAGTGGCTGTAATATTGGTGTTTCAACTTCTAGGTATCCTTTGTCGTTTAAATAAGTACGCATGGTATTTACCAATTGTGTACGTTTTCTGAAAGTGTCTTTCACACCTTCGGTAACAATTAAATCAACATAACGCTGGCGGTAACGAAATTCAGGATCACTTACTTCATCAAACTTTTCGCCATCCTTTTCTTTTACAACCGGAAGAGGTTTTAAAGCTTTAGAAAGCAATTTTAATTCTTCAACATGAATTGAAGTTTCACCGGTTTTTGTGGTAAACACATAACCTTTCACACCAATAATATCTCCAATATCGATCAGCTTTTTAAAAACGGTGTCGTATAAAACTTTGTCATCGCTTTTGCAAATATCATCACGTCTGATGTACAATTGAATTCTTCCAGTAGAATCCTGAATTACTGCAAATGCAGCTTTTCCCATATCACGAACGCTCATCACACGACCAGCAATGCTGATATTCTTAAATTCAATCTTATCAGAATCGTAATGTGTTAAAATATCTTTTGCTGAGGTATTCACTTCAAAAGTTTCTGCCGGATATGGGTTCACTCCCAATTCCAAAAGATCATTCATCTTTTGTCTGCGTAATAATTCCTGTTCGGTTAATTCCATTTTCACTTTTTTTTTAATTGTGGCAAAAATACATTTAGGTTTTGATTTAGGAAGTGAAATATAAAACTTGCAGAATATTACACGAATATTTTGGATTGTGTCTGCTTATCTTCGCAACCTCAAATGACTAAAATTAAAAAAGACATTCGCGCGCTTTCACTTTCAGAATTGAAGGAAGAATTTATTTTGATGGGAGAAAAAAACTTCCGTGGACAGCAGGTTTATGAATGGTTGTGGAAAAAATCGGCACACAGTTTTGAAGCGATGAGTAACCTTTCGAAAGAGTTGCGTGAAAAACTGAATGATAATTTTGTGATCAACGCTGTTATTGTGGATGAGAAACAAATAAGCGATGACAAAACAATAAAAAATTCTCTCAAATTATTTGATGGAAATATTGTTGAAGGTGTTTTAATTCCTACCGAAACTCGAATGACAGCTTGTGTTTCAGTTCAGGTTGGATGCAGTTTAACTTGTAGATTTTGTGCCACTGGAAAACTTGAACGTCTAAGAAATTTAAATGCAGATGAAATTTATGATGAAGTTGTATTGATAAAAGAACAAGCAGATAAATATTACCAAAAACCACTTACAAATATTGTGTTCATGGGAATGGGCGAACCATTGCTCAACTACAATAATGTGATAGATGCCATCGAAAAAATAACAGGAGAAGATGGGTTGAACATGGCTTCAGATCGCATTACCGTAAGCACTGCCGGCATTGCAAAAATGATCAGAAAATTGGGAGATGATGAAGTAAAATTCAATTTGGCTTTATCACTTCATGCGGCAAATGATGAAAAAAGAAATCGCATTATGCCGATAAATGAAAGCAACAGTTTACAAGAATTAGGCGAGGCTTTGGCTTATTATTATTCGAAAACAAAAAACAAAGTAACCTTTGAATACATTGTTTTTAAAGACATCAACGATACGATAAAAGATGCTGAAGAATTATTTCAATTCTCAAAATATGTTCCTTCAAAAATTAATTTGATAGAATATAATTCTACGGGTGATGGAGAATTTCAAAACACATCAGGAAATAAATTACACCGCTTTAAAGATTATCTCGAAGAAAAAGGTTTAACAGCAACCATTCGCAGAAGCCGAGGAAGAGATATTGATGCTGCTTGCGGACAGCTTGCAAACAAAAAACATCCTGAAGCGAAAATGCAATAAAATTAATGATGAATATCATTTTACATGATATGATTAAAATGTTAGCTTTGGTTAGGATTTTTTATAGTAAAGACTCTTTCTAAAATTAAAAATCATGATCTCAAACATTTTAGTTCCTACCGACTTTTCAGATGTAGCAAACAATGCACTTCATTTTGCTTTAAAGTTTGCTCAAAAAGCCAATGCGAAAATTTCTGTATTGCATGTTTCGCATATACCCGTTGTTGATGCTTCATTTCCGGCAGAAGTTTATGAAACTTTTATGACAGAAATTGAAGAAACTACAAAATCAAATTTTGATAAAATCGAAAATGATTATCTAAAAAACTCTGGTGTTGAATATGAAATTTATAGTGTAATGGGATTTGTGAATGATGAAGTAAAAGAATTTGCAGACAAAAACAAGATCGATCTTATTATCATGGGAACAACTGGTGCAAGTGGCATTCAGGAAATTTTAGTTGGAAGTAATGCCTCGTCAATTGTTGCAAAATCCAATATCCCTGTTTTAGTTATCCCTCCATCTTCAACCTATCATGAGTTAAAACATATTGTATATTCAAGTGATTATAACGAGCCTGAATTCCCTGCCGTTTCACGCTTGATTTATTTTGCAGAATTATATGATGCTAACATTAGTGTATTGCATGTAAAAAATGAAGCAGACAGATTTTTTGATTCAGCAAATAATTTCTTTGTGAGAAACAAACACAATATTTCGTATGAAAAAATTAAAATGGTGAAATTACCTGAAGGAGATGTGATGGATAAAATCAACGAATTTATTGTGAGTGAACATGCTGATATGCTGGTGATGGCAAAACATAACCGCAGTTTCTTTGACAGAATTTTTCACAGAAGTTTAAGCAAACACATGACTTACCACACAAAAATCCCTTTACTGGTGTTGAATAAATAAAAGCAATCTGCAATAAACAATTGGCAAAAAATAATTGGCAATTTGTAAAAGTAAAAAGGTATAAAATAACAAACTATATTTTCATTATCCAACCAAATTTATCTTCTACTTGCGAAGTATAAATTCCTCCAAGGGTATTGTATAATAAATTTGAAACTTCACGTTCTTCAACTGGTGGCAATATGAGGTCTTTGCCTTTATAATTAATTCCTGCAATTTTTGCAATGATGGCTGCAGTACCTGTTCCGAAGGCATCTTTCAAAATTCCTTTATCGTAAGCTTCAGCAATTTCTTTCATCGAAATTTTTCGTTCTTCTACTTTAAAACCTCTATCTTTTAATACCTGAATACAAGATTTGCGTGTGATTCCTTGTAAAATTGTACCATCAATATTTGGTGTAAGAACAGTATCTCCAATAACAAAAAACAGATTTGTAGTTCCTGATTCTTCCACATATTCATGCTCACGTCCATCAGTCCAAATAATCTGGTCGTATCCTTTTTGTTGTGCTTCAAAAGTTGGTAACATTGATGCTCCATAGTTTCCGGCAGCTTTAACAAATCCAACTCCACCATTAAAAGCGCGAACGTATTTTTCTTCAACAATTACATTTATTGGTTTTGGGTAATAACTGTTAACTGGGCAAGTAAAAATAATGAATGTGAAATTCTTTGAAGGTCGAACACCAACATAATCATCAGTAGCAAACATAAATGGTCGAAGATATAAGGCACTTCCAATCTTAGTAGGAATCCATTGCTCGTCTATTTTAACTAATTGCTTTAGCCCTTCAATAAATATCTCTTCTGGCAACTCGGGCATTGCCATTCTTTTTGCCGACAAATTCATTCTCTCGATATTTTCAACAGGCCTGAAAAGTTGAGCTTTCCCATTTTGATCTTTGAAAGCTTTCATTCCTTCAAAAATTGATTGACCGTAATGTAATGCAGAAAGTGATGGCGCTAATAAAATATCTCCATAGGGCAATATCTGAGGGTTTTTCCATTCACCATCACTGTAATCAACTCTAAACATGTGGTCTGAAAATATTGTTCCGAATTGAATATTTTCGAAATCAACCTTATGAATTCTTGAGTGTTGAGTTTTATTAATTTTTATAGATATTGCCATTCAATTTTTTTTAAAATGTTGAGCGAAGAAATACAATTATTTGATCTGTTTGATGAATTTTATCTCATAAATGATGAACCAAAAATTCAGCCCGTCAAAGGAAAAGAAATTTTAAAAATAACCAAGCGTGAGTTTACTTTTACGGGGACAAACAAAAAGAAAACGGTTTTTGTTTACAATGATAAAAATCAACTTTCTGGTAACGACACAATAATGCTCGAAAACCTTGTTACAAAAGGTATTAAATGGAGCATGGAAGATATCATCATTATAAATCTATTTCAAAACGAATTTGCTACTATCATTGATATCAAAGATTTTTTTAAACCCGAACAAATTATATTTTGGGGATGTGAAGATTTTTTAGCTTCAAATAAAATCCCTCAACGTTTACATGAAGTTTTAAAAGGCAAAGAATTAAAAGTGCTAACAGTGAATGAAATTAAAACCTACGATTCAACTGAACAAAAAACAATACTTTGGAAATCCATTCAAAATTTACTTGAAATAAAATGAACTTAATTTTTGCCACAAATAATATCAATAAAGCAAAAGAGATACAGCATCTCGTTGGTGATTCTGTAACTATTAAAACGCTGATTGAAATTGGATGCTTGGAAGAAATCGTTGAGAATGGGAAAACCTTAACAGAAAATGCCAGCATCAAAAGCAATTATGTTTTTAACAACTTTAACATGAACTGTTTTGCTGATGATACCGGATTATTAGTTGAATCATTAAATGGTGAACCGGGAATTTACAGTGCCAGATATGCAGGCGAACAAAAAGATGCAGGAGACAATATGGATTTATTATTAAAAAATTTGTCGAATATCAAAAACAGAAGAGCTTCTTTTATGACAGTTATTTCATTAAAAATAAATGATAAAGAATATTTTTTTGAGGGTGAATTAAAAGGAGAAATTGCATTAGAAAAAAGTGGAAATGGAGGATTTGGTTACGACCCTATTTTTATTCCAGAAGGATACACAAAATCACTTGCGGAACTATCGCTTGATGAAAAAAATAAAATCAGCCACAGGGCAAAAGCATTTAATAAACTAAAAGATTTTTTAGTACAGAATAATATTAATTAATATTATCTTTTGAGTTAAACTGTTCTTCTATCTGCTGAGAAATTGGAGTACTTTGATCCGCATCCAAATCAGCTATTTTATGATTAAAAATATATACTGGAATCTGTGACAGTATAAGAGCTAAGGTTCCTACAATCAATAATATTGTGACAGTTGAACTGTCTTTTATCATAAAAGCAATCAGTACAAAAAGCACATTAATAATATACATTACTAATGAAACTTCTTTATGACCTAAGCCAATTTTTATCAATGAATGATGCAAATGATTTTTGTCGGCTGTAAATGGAGATTTTTTATTCAGCAATCTTATTATAAACACTCTTAAGGTATCAAATAAGGGAATAATCAGAATGGCTACTGCTATAGCTGGTGCAGATAATAATTTATATGCATTTTCGGTTCCTGGGCTATTAAATTCTATAAATCTTATTGCAAAAATTGCCAGTAAGAATCCTGTCGTGAGTGAACCTCCATCACCCATAAAAATTTTTGCAGGATTGAAATTAAAAACTAAGAATCCTAGTAAAGCACCAGCAAGGGCGAATGCTAAAATAGCCCATCCAGGCTGATCAATAAAATTAAACCATAAACCAAATGTTACAGAAATAATAAAACCTAATCCTCCAGCCAAACCATCAACACCATCTATCAAGTTAAAAGCATTTGTAATTACAACTATAGTAAAAAGTGTAATTGCGTAACTAGCCCAAATTGGAATTTCATAAATCCCAAAGATTCCAAAAAAACTTGTGAGGCGAATATCTTCACCTATGATGGTTAATGAAATAGCAAATATCTGACTGAAGAGTTTTTTTATCGGTGACAAAATAATGATGTCATCTTTGAGTCCAACAAAAAAAAGAATAATTAATGCTGCTTGAAGATATTGTAATCTGCCCATCCCATCAGGAATCCCCCAGATACTGGAAGCAATAGCGAATCCAGCAATTATTGCAACTCCTCCTAAGCGTGGAATTTTTGCTGTGTGCAATTTTCGCTTATCGGGTTTGTCATACAATCCTTTAAGTTTTGCAACAGTAATAATGGAAGGAATTCCAAAAATTACAATCAGTAGTGATGTTAAAAAAGAGAGGATAATATTTTGCATTTTAAGCTTCTAACTTGTTTCTTATATGTACAAATTAAAGGGAAAATTTATAAAATGCCCAATATTAAATGATTAAAGCAAACAAGTCGATTAAAAAATTATGGAGCAAGTCGATCTATTTTCCAAGTGAAGTCATCATTTTTTGTGTATAAGAATCTATCATGAAGTCGGCTTTGTCGTCCCTGCCAAAACTCTATTAATGTTGGAATAATGATATATCCGCCCCAATGTTTAGGTCTCATGATTGGTTTTTCGTGAAATAATTTTTCAATGTTGGCAAAATTATTTTCGAGCACCTCTCTGTTTTTTATCACCTCACTTTGAGGAGATGCATGAGCTCCAATTTTGCTGCCATGAGGTCTGCTGTGAAAATATTCGTCAGAATCAGATTCTGAAATTTTTCTTATAGTACCCTCAACTCTAACTTGACGTTGCAATTCAAGCCAGCAAAAAACTGCAGCAGTATTTGGGTTTTGAACGAGTTCTTTTCCTTTATTACTATCATAATTAGTAAAAAATACAAATCCGCTTTCACTAAATTCCTTTAAAAGCACCACCCTTGCTGTAGGCTTTCCATCAGGTTTTACAGTTGCCAAAGTCATTGCATTCGGCTCATTTGATTTACTGTCGATAGCCTCATTTAACCAAATTGAAAATTGTATGAAAGGATCTGATTGAACATCCTCTTCATGAAAAGTTTTAAGAGCATAATTCACTCTTAGGCCGGCAATATTTTTATCTACCAAACTCATAATTCCTTTTTTTAAAGTTTCGAAATTACATAAAATTATCAAGTGAATTAAATCATTCTAATTCATCGTATCAATGTTATAATAACTTAAAAAATATTTATGGTAAATTGCATTTATTATTCATGAATAAATTTTCAAAAATTGGATTTCAAAAAAATTAAGCCTCAATTATTAAACCTTCAAAAAGGTCGTTTATTAATAAGCGAACCATTTTTAAACGACCCTCAATTTCGGAGAACAGTTATCTTATTAAGTGACCATAATACTGAAGGCTCTGTTGGTTTCATCATCAACAGAATGCTTGCAATTACAAGCAATGAAATTGTGCCTGATATTTTAGATTATAATTTCCCGCTGTTTTATGGAGGTCCGGTTGAAAAAAACACACTACACTTTATCCATAAAGTTGGACCTTTAATTAAAGGTTCTATAGAAATTGCCAAGGGAATTTTTTGGAGCGGTGATATAGAGATAGTGAACGAACTTCTTAATAAAAAAATAGTTACTCCTGATGAATTTCGATTTTTTATTGGTTATTCAGGATGGTCGCCAAACCAACTTGAAGAAGAAATTTCGGAAAAGTCGTGGTGGATTGCTGATGCAAAAATTGATATTATTTTTGATGATGACCTTGAAAACATGTGGAAACGAATTGTGCAGACTCTTGGAGAAGATTATTCATATATGGCAAATTCACCGGATGACCCTAGATGGAATTAATTTTTTTCCGTTTAATTTATCAAGCGATTTTAAGAATTACCAATTACATTGATTTGAATCTAAAGGTAAAAAAAAGGGAATTCTATGAATTCCCCTTTGAGGTATCGAGCATCCCGATAGCTATCGGGAGAACTGCTGTAGCTAAAAATAAAAAAAGGGAATTCTATGAATTCCCCTTTGAGGTATCGAGCAGATTCGAACTGCTGTAGCAGCTTTTGCAGAGCTGAGCCTAGCCACTCGGCCACGATACCATTCAGGAGGCGAATATAGAGGTGTTTAAGAAATCAACAAAATTTTAAATCAAATAAGTTTTTTAATTTAATTTGCATGAAAAATTACATATGAAAAAATTTACTCTTTTAGTATCGATTACAATTTTTATTTCTTGCTCACAACATGCTCCAAATCAAGAAACCGCTAGCCAAAATGAAACTTCAGTAGTTGATTCTGCCATTATAAATCAACAATATTTTGGAGATAGAATAACTGCCGATAGTGCCAAACCTGTTTCAGAATTAAAAACTTTGATCGCAGACAAAAAGCAATTAACTGTAAAACTCACAGGGAAAATTGAAGGTGTTTGTCAGCAAAAAGGATGCTGGATGAATTTGACTAATGAAAATGGAGAGAAATTGCGCGTAACTTTTAAAGATTACAAATTCTTTGTCCCAAAAGATTGTGCCGGTAAAACTGCATTCATCGAAGGTTTCGCATCTATTGAAGAAACTTCAGTTGGCGAATTGCAAGAGTTTGCTAAAGATGCAGGAAAGTCTAAGGAAGAAATTGCTGCAATAAAAGAACCTAAAAAAGAATTGGTGTTTGAAGCTAGCGGTGTGATTATTCGATGATGTAATGATTCGATGATGTGATGATTCGATAATTTGATGGGTGTTAATTTCTTTAATCTTAAAATGAAAACGTATTTACTTTTAATTCCGATTGCTTTTGTTTTCGCATGTTCAAATATATCAAAAAACGATAAACAAAAAGTTGATGCTGATTCGATTAAAAAAGTTGACTATTCTCCAAAAAACGCATCCTGTGCAAAACCGATAAAAGACCCGAACAACCCAAAACCAATGGCTTTGATGATGCGTATGATGGCCGATAATGCGGACAGCATGAAGGTGCAATTATTGAGGGGTGAGAAATTAGAATCGTCACATTATCCTTTTTTGCGTTTCTATTTACTCGAGCCAACTGATACTTCTGTTTTAAAATTGCAATTTTTTGAGAACGCCCGTTTATTTCAAGAATCCTATAATAATTTGTTTAAAAACAGCAATCAAAAACAAATGTACAATGTTGTTATTGGGAAATGTATAAATTGTCATGAGATGTATTGTAATGGTCCATTAAAAAGAATTCGTAAAATGTTTATTGATATGTAAAAAAATCTAACCCTAAAAAAAATTATGAAAGCCTTAAATCTGTTATCTGCACGTGTAATCCGTTCGGGATTATTATTAGTTTGTTTTGCCACAATTTCTCTTAGTTTATTAAGTTATGATACCGGCCCAGGTGCTGGATATTGTAACGCTCCGGGAGATAATGATTGCACTTCCTGTCATTCGGGTTCCAGCTTATCAACTTCAGCTGGAGTAGCATGGAATACCATTTCACTTGTTCCTGCTTCAGGAAGTTTATCTTCAATTTCTCATGGTGTAACATACTCTATGAATTTAACTTTCGCAGACACTACCAGCGTAAAATATGGTTTTCAGGTTTGTGTTTTGCCAAGTGGTGCTTCTTCGTCAACAGCCTCTATCGGCTCTTTTACAGCCACTAATTCAGGTGTGCAAATTGTTACTAGCAGCAATAGAAGTTTTATAGAACATACTTATTCAGGAACTGCAGCTACATCACATACACATACATGGAATTTTAGCTGGACAGCACCAACAACTTATAGTGGAGGTGCAGTTTTTTATGTAATCATAAACTCTACTGATAACGACAATAGCAGCAGTGGTGATCATGTTTATGCTAAAACATTTTCGGCAACAGTTCTTCCTGTGAAATTTTTATCGTTTGATGTTTCAGAAAAAAATGATCAAGTTTTGTTGAATTGGTCAACGGCATCTGAAATTAACAGTAGCAATTTTGTAGTTGAAAAAAGTAATGATGCATCAGCCTGGTTTGAGATAGGAACGGTTAAAGCATCAGGAAATAGCAGCAGCGTTCAACAATATCATTTTGTTGATGATAAAAAACTCAATGCATTTTACCGATTAAAGCAAGTAGATCTTGATGGCAAATTTGATTATTCTCAAATTGTTCATGCCAATAAAAACTCAATAAATAATAGTATAAATATTTACCCTTTACCGGCAAATAATACCATTCATATTTCATCTGATAATATTAAAAACAACAGCAATATATCAGTTAAAATATTTGATATGAAAGGAAACGTAGTTTATGAAAAATCTTTTGAAAATAACGAACCATTAACAATGGACGTTAGCTCAATTGCAAAAGGTATCTATATTTTACAACTTACAAACGGTATTGATATTGAAATGAAAAAATTTGTGATTGAGTGATAGAAAGCCACTTAAACAAAATCTATTTTTAGGTAAAAAAAACGCACAAATTAAAGCTATAATTTGTGCGTTTTACTTTTTATAAATTTCTTCTATTTATACATTAAACCTAAAGTGCATCACATCGCCATCACCAACAATATATTCTTTTCCTTCGATGGCAAGTTTACCATTATCGCGGCAAGCACTTTCTGAACCATATTTTTTAAAGTCTTCCAACTTTATCACTTCAGCTTTGATAAATCCTTTTTCAAAATCGGTATGAATAACACCGGCAGCTTGTGGTGCTTTAAATCCTTGATGAATTGTCCATGCACGCACTTCCTGAACTCCTGCAGTAAAATATGTAATCAGATTTAATAATTTATAGGCGGCTTTAATCAACTTCGCAACACCTGATTCTTTTAACCCAAGATCACTTAAAAATGCTACTCTGTCAGCATAATCTTCCAACTGTGCAATTTCCGATTCGATCGCTGCTGAGATGACAAGAATTTCCGCATTCTCATTCTTCACATTTTCACGAACCATATCAACATATTTGTTTCCGTTTATCACAGCTTTTTCATCAACATTACACACATACAAAACAGGTTTTGCTGTGAGCAATTGTAAATCTTCGATCTGCTTTTTCTCTTCATCTGATGCTTCTACACTACGTGCTGATTGTCCGCTTTCCAAATGATTTTTATATTTCAATAATACAGCCTCACCTTTCATTGCTTCCTTATCTCCGGTTTTTGCAGCTCGTGCCATACGTTGCAATTTTTTATCAACCGATTCCAGATCTTTTAATTGCAATTCGGTATCAATAATTTCTTTATCACGAACAGGATCAATTGTAACATCCACATGAATAATATTATCGTCATCAAAACAACGCAACACATGAATGATGGCATCTGTTTCGCGAATATTTGCAAGAAATTGATTTCCCAAACCTTCACCTTTACTGGCACCTTTTACTAATCCGGCTATATCTACAATTTCAATTGTTGTAGGAACAAGCCTCTGAGGATTAACCAATTTTGCCAATTCGCTCATACGTTCGTCAGGAACTGTAATGACACCAATATTTGGTTCAATAGTACAAAACGGGAAATTTGCTGCCTGTGCTTTTGCATTCGACAAACAATTAAATAAAGTTGATTTTCCCACATTGGGCAAGCCTACGATTCCACACTGCATTTGTTAGTTATTTTGCTTCTGGCTTTTGGCTTTTAGCCTCTAGCTTTTGCTGGTTATAATTATGATTATTATTTTTAAAGATATTCTGCTAAAAGCTAGAGGCTAGTAGCTAATAGCTATCAATTACTTTCCTTTAATAATTTGTTTCATATCCGATATGATTTTTTCGGCAAGATGATTTGCTGTTGCCTCACTCCTGCTCTCAGCATATATTCTAATAATAGGTTCAGTATTTGATCTGCGTAAATGAACCCATTCGTTATCGAATTCAATTTTTACACCATCAACCAAATTTATAGGTTGCTTTTTATATTTCTCCTGAACTTTTTTCATCAGGTCGTCAATATTTATTTCGGGTGTTAATTCAATTTTATTTTTTGAGATAAAGTAATCGGGATAGCTTGCTCGAAGCATCGAACAAATTTTTCCAAACTTTGCAAGATGTGTTAAAAATAAAGCTATTCCTGCTAAAGCATCTCTGCCATAATGTAATTCGGGAACGATGATTCCTCCATTTCCTTCACCACCAATTACAGCTTTTGTTTCTTTCATCATCTTCACCACATTCACTTCACCAACTGCACTTGCACTATATGTTCCACCGTGTTTTTCGGTAATATCTCTAAGCGCTCGTGTTGAAGAAAGATTAGAAACAGTATTTCCTTTTTTATGTTGAAGAACAAAATCTGCAACGGCAACAAGAGTATATTCTTCGCCAAACATACTTCCATCTTCGCATACCAATGCTAAACGATCAACATCCGGATCTACAACAATTCCGAGATCAGCTTTATTGCGTTTTACTTGAAGTGAAATCTCTGTTAAATTTTCGGGAAGTGGTTCAGGATTGTGAGGAAATTTTCCATCGGGAGTACAATATAATTCAACCACAGTTTCAACTCCTAGCGCTTTTAACAACAAAGGAACAGCAATACCTCCGGTTGAATTTACTGCATCAACAACAATTTTAAATTTCTTTGCTTTGATAGCTTTCACATCAACCAAATCCATTGCTAGAATTTTATCGATATGCTTTTGAATATAATCGTTTTTCTCGGTAATGGTTCCAAGTTTATCAACGGTTGCAAATTCAAATTCATCTTTTGAAGCTATCTCGATCATCTTTTTTCCAAGAGCATCCGAAATAAATTCACCATCGCTGTTCAACAATTTTAAAGCATTCCATTGTTTAGGATTATGGCTTGCGGTAAGAATAATTCCTCCCTGGGCTTTTTCATCAACAACAGCAAGTTCAACAGTTGGCGTTGTAGAAAGACCAAGATCAATCACATCAATACCAAGTCCGCTAAGCGTGCCTGTTACCAAACGATTAACCATATCGCCCGATAAGCGAGCATCACGGCCTACCACTATTTTACACTCCTTTGAACCATTTTTTATCATGATGCCAAAGGCTGCTGTAAATTTTAATATGTCTGTTGGAGTTAATGAATCTCCCGGCTTCCCCCCGATTGTTCCGCGAATTCCGGAAATTGATTTAATTAAAGTCACTGGATTTTTAAAATTTTAGTGGCGCAAATTTAATCGAAGCAAGCGAAGCAGCAAATAAGTTTTTTTGAGGTGGTTGATTGGTTGATCAGTTGATTGGTTTAATGGTTGAAATTGGAACTATGTCAAAACACAACTTTATATTAATGATAACTGATTTATTTCCTCTCAGAAATTTGTCTTGCAATGTTTTCACAGGATAATTTCACAGCGTTTCTAAAAACTTCTTCAATATTTTGCATGCTATATAAATCTCGAGTCGACCTTACTTCACCATTGGCCTCGGAAACTTTTTCATTGTTGTAATATAATGTGCATTCATATTTGATATTACATCCAAAATCGCGATAGCTAATGGTATCTTTAAATTCTTTGCGAATCATATGTTTTATTTCGCTCGCCCACCATGTAGGTTCAATCCTAAACAATTTTAAAACAAACCCTTTTTGTTCATCGTTATTAAATTCCACACTTTTAAACTGATCATCAAAAGTATTTTTTAAAGCATAACGCAAACTCTGCTTAAATTCAGAAACATTTAAAGTACGCATTCCTGTTTGCGAAACAGCAAAATCATCTTTAATATGATTGCTGAAATCAATATATAAGGATTCATCAAATTTGTTAACGGTTGGTTTAAAAAATGGATCGATTTCAAAATAGCCTAGTGATTTCGGACTACAAGAAATAATTAGCGACACAAAAAAGAAATAAAATATTTTTTTCATTTTAGAAATGTCTTCCTACTGCATCAGCAATTTTTTGTGCAGGCAATTGTTCCATGCAACTGGTTCCATCTATGCAACTTCCACGGTAAAAACATTTACATTCTTTATCCGGCATCACAATTTCACCTTTACCAAACAAGTCAAATTCGTGGGGATTAAAAATATTATTCATCAAAATAATTTTCTTTCCAAGCGCAAGTGTGATATGCATTCCCATCGTTACCTGAGTGATTATCAACTCGCATTGATTCACTAAATTTATAAACTCCGACAATGAAAAATATCCTAAATATAATGCGCCCGAACGTTGTTGAATTTCTTTGTTTCTTGCATCTTCGGCTTCACCGCCAAGCAATAAAATTTCGGCATCAGGATTTTGCTTTTTAAGAATAGCTATCAACTCCACCCATTTATCAATGCTCCATAAACGAGTTGTCCAACGACCTCCACAACCGGTATTCATTCCGATTATTTTTTTGTTTTTTGGCAGGTTCCATTTATAATTTTTGTCATCATGGGTGTCCATTAAATAAGGTTCACCTTCGTGTTGCATTCCGCATATTTCAAAAATTTCGGTGAGGTAACTTTTTGTATTTGCTTTGCTCACATCATCAAAAATTCCGGTAAAAAATTTATGAATTGCTAAATCGTTGTATGGTTGAATTTCATTATCCTTCAATACAAACCCGAACTTTTCTTTTGCATCAATAATTTTTAACAATGCACCGGCTTCCTTTTCTTTATCAAGATTGATAGCAATATCCCAGCTCGAATGTTGAGCATACATCACTGAATTAACATCCCATTTTAAAATTTCATCAATTTGCGAAGATGGAAGAATATCGGGCGTCCAGGTAAGCCAAGTGATTTTACAATTTGGATAGATTTTTTTAAATCTTACAACCAACGGAGTTGTTCTGATCACATCACCAATTGCACCAAGTTTAATGATGAGGATTCGTTTGGAAACTTTTTCATACGCCACGCAATCATCACAATGGTAACCATTTTGTTTGTGAGGTTTACAAGGAATATGTCCTTTGAAATGTGTGCAGTCAGATTTAAAATTCATTGTCAATTTATATTTATTCGTTGTGTTGTAACGAGGCAAATATAAGCACACGCGAATATTTACAAAGAATGATTCAGCCGCTTTGTCATGAATCTTTGCAATTGGCAATTAATTTGTATATTCGGTTCACTCAAAATTAAAACACATGAACAAAAGCACGATCATTTTATTGGCAGTAGCTGCGGCATTGCTATTATTGGTGTTTAACGGCTGCGGCAGTTATAACAACATGGTTAACAAACAAGAATCCGTTAGCTCGGCATGGGGCCAGGTTGAAAATGTTTATCAAAGACGATTGGATCTGATTCCGAATTTAGTGAACACCGTTAAAGGAGTTGCAAATTTTGAACAAAAAACTTTAACAGATGTTATTCAGGCTCGTGCAAGTGCATCACAAATAAAAGTTGATGCAAGTAATTTATCTCCTGAACAAATTCAAAAATTTCAAGCTTCACAAAGCGGATTAAGTCAGGCACTCGGACGATTGATGGTTGTATCTGAGCAATATCCTCAATTGAAAGCAACACAAAATTTTCTTGATCTTCAATCTCAATTGGAAGGAACTGAAAATCGCATTGCTGTTGAGCGTCAGAAGTTCAACGACATCGTAAAAGATTATAATTCATACGTTCGCCAGTTTCCACAAGTGATGTATGCAGGAATGTTTGGTTTCCAAACGAAAGGATATTTTGAGGCAGAAGCCACAGCAAGCAAACCACCTGAAGTAAAATTTTAATTCAATAAAATGTAGAGACGTTGCATGCAACGTCTCTACGAATTTATTTGAACGTCTAAACATTTAATTCAATGTCTCTACGAATTTAAAAATATGGCAAATCAATTCTTTTCAGAACCAGAACAACAGAAAATAATTTCTGCAATTCAAAATGCCGAGCAACAAACCTCCGGAGAAATCCGTGTGCATGTTGAGCCCGATTGTGAGGGTGAGCCCTATCATCGTGCAAAAGAAGTTTTTGAAAAACTTGGAATGCATGCCACTGATTTAAAAAATGGAGTATTGTTTTATATCGCTTACAAAGACAAAAAATTTGCTGTATTGGGCGATAAAGGAATTCATGAAATTGTTACACAACATTTTTGGGATGAAGTAAAAGAATTATTGAAAGCCGATTTTAAAAACGGAAATTATTGCGATGGTTTATGTTTGGGAATAAAAAAAGCCGGTGAAAAATTACAAGCAAATTTCCCTTATCAAAATGATGATACTAATGAGTTGAGTAATGAAATTTCGTTTGGAGGAGGTGAAGATGCGTAAAGTAATTTTAGCTGTTAGCTTTTGGCTGTTAGCTGTTAGCTTGTTTGCAAAGGATATTCCTGCGAAGCCTAATCCGCCAACGTTTGTAAATGATTATGCTAATGTTTTAAGTGGTGAGCAAAAGCTTGCACTCGAGCAAAAACTCTTTGCATATTTCGATTCTACTTCAACACAAATTGTAATCGTTATCGAAAATTCATTAGAAGATGATGAGATAACAGATTATTGCCAACGTTTAGCAACTGCATGGGGAATTGGAGAAAAAGGAAAGAACAACGGACTCTTAATTTATGTTGCTGTAAAAGAACACAAAGATCGAATTCATACCGGGTATGGTATGGAAGCTACCATCACCGATGCTTTATCAAATGAGATCAGACATAACCAACTCGGACCAAATTTTAAACAAGGTAAATTTTATGAAGGTTTAGAAGAAGCCACGGATATCATGATGCGTGCTGCTTCCGGTGAATATGTAAACGATAGGATCAAGAAAAAACCCGGTGGTGGATTTTCAAAGTTCATGTTATTTTTTATCATCATCATCGTGCTGATGGCAATATTTAAAAGAAAAGGTGGAGGTGGTTTTGGTGGTGGTTTAATGGGACCAATTTTCTTTGGAACATTTGGCAGCGGAGGATTTTCTTCCGGTGGCGGTGGTGGAGATAGTGGCGGCTTCGGTGGTTTTGGTGGCGGTGGTTTTGGCGGTGGAGGAAGTGGCGGAGATTGGTAATTTTAAATGTTGCATTATGAATGTTAAATTATGAATGAAAAATATATCCTGCACTCATAACTCAAAATTCATAACTCATAACTGAAAGAATAGGTGAATAATTTCTTTAAAAATCATCGTGTAATTTTATTTCTACTACTTTCAGCACTCATTGTTTTCGGGTGGTATGGCGAACGTATTCCATCAAATAACGAAACTGGTTGGGATGGAAAACATTATGCGCATTATGTTATTGATCTTCCTCAACAACTTGTAAATGGTGAAATAGACAGC
>CAIUEQ010000076.1 GCA_903898215.1 uncultured Bacteroidota bacterium
AAGCCTGAGTTATATCCTGAAGTTGTGGAATTAGTGGCAAACGGAAAATTAAAAATTGATCAGTTTGTTCAAACATTTCCAATGTCAAAAATCAATGAAGTTTTTAATAATACACTCGAACATAAATATACAAAACGTTCGGTTTTAGTTCCCGATTTCAAATAAAAAGTAGAAATAAAATTAAAAATATATTTATGACAGAATTAAAAAATCACAATCTAGTTGACATCGATTACAAAGAAATACTTTTTGAAAAACGCCCAACTTTAGATAAAGACGGAACACCCGTTGACAAATTATTTACAGCATGGATCATCCTTAATAATCCAAAACAATTTAACTCATATACCACTGCCGCAATAAAAGAAATCATCCTTGCATTTCGTCAGGCAAATAATGACAGAAGTGTTGTAGCTGTAGTGCTAACCGGAGTTGGAGATAAAGCATTTTGTACAGGTGGAAACACAAAAGAATATGCTGAATATTATTCTGGAAATCCTCAGGAATATTCGCAGTATATGCGTTTGTTCAACGATATGGTTTCAAACATTTTGATGTGTGAAAAACCAGTTGTTTGTCGTGTGAATGGAATGCGAATTGGTGGCGGACAAGAAATTGGAATGGCTTGCGATTTTAGTGTTGCAAGTGATATGGCAAGATTTGGACAAGCTGGTCCGAAACATGGAAGTGCTGCAATTGGAGGAGCAACAGATTTTCTTCCTCTTTATGTTGGAGTTGAACGTGCAATGATGTCGTTAACTTTATGTGAACCATGGTCGGCTCATCAGGCATATTATTATGGTGTGATTACAGACATCGCTCCTGTATTAAAAGTTGATGGAAAATTTATTCCAAATCCGATGGTGAACATCGATAAGGTAATTGACGATTTCGGGAAAATTAGTTTTGGTACAATGAAAACCGGTGATGCAATGGCAAAAGCAAAAGAAGTAATTGCAAAAGCCGAAACCGATTTAAGTATGTTGGATAATGCAGTAAATGGATTGATTGCAAAGATCCTTCACACCTTCCCTAATTGCATGAGTAAAACTATCAGCGAAGTTCGTAAATTCAAATTGGAACATTGGGATAAAAACAAAGAAGGAAGTCGTGAGTGGCTTGCATTAAATATGATGAGCGAAGCAAAAGCCGGATTCAAAGCTTTTAATGACGGTCCAAAAGATGATAGAGAAGTTGATTTCATTTTATTACGTCAATTGCTTTCAGAAGGTCATGAATGGAACGAAGAATTACATCATAAAATTTCTCCTCAATATAAAAATTTGAGTGCATAAAAAAGTTGCCACAGATTGCACGGATTTTAAATAATTATATTTAACCTATGAAATCTGTGGCTAAAAAAGTTAAACACTTTCGTAATTCGACAATTCGTAAATTATTACATGAGTTACATCAGTTTTTAAATGTAAAATTCATCATATTCTTGTATCATAAAAACGAATACCATGGCAAAAGTAAAAGGTGAAATTGTAATAAACACTGAACGCTGTAAAGGATGTCAATTGTGCGTTCCGGTTTGTCAGCAACATACAATAGCAATGTCGGAAAATGTTAATAGCAAAGGTTACAAGTATGCAAGTGTAATTAATGATGATTGCAACGGATGCATCAATTGCGCGTTAATCTGCCCTGATGGCGTGATAACAGTTTACCGCGTGAAAACAAAAGACATGGCTGCTGCATAATCAATTCAAAAAAATAATAATTTTCAGATGAAAGATATCAGGTTAATGAAAGGCAACGAGGCGATAGCTGAGGGTGTCATTCGTGCCGGTTGTGACGGATACTTCGGTTATCCTATCACACCGCAATCGGAAGTGCTCGAATATTTAATGATGAACAAACCTGAAGAAAGAACAGGTATGATTGTTCTTCAGGCCGAAAGTGAAATTGCTTCAATACACATGGTTTATGGTGGAGCAGGTTGCGGTAAAAGAGTAATGACATCATCCTCTAGTCCGGGAATAAGTTTGATGCAAGAAGGAATTTCTTTTTTAGCAGGAACTGAACTGCCATGTTTATTGTTGAATGTTGTTCGTGGTGGTCCTGGTTTAGGAACGATACAACCTTCGCAGTCTGATTATTTTCAGGCAGTGAAAGGTGGAGGACATGGAGATTATAAAATGATCGTGCTTGCTCCTGCTTCTGTTCAGGAAATGTACGACTTTGCAAAACTTGGTTTTGAACTCGCTTTCAAACATCGCATTCAAGTAATGGTTTTATCAGATGGAGCTATTGGACAGATGATGGAAAAAGTGGAACTCGATGAACAAGTTCCAAGATTAACAGATGAAGAAATTGCAATAAAATATCCTTGGGCTACATTGGGAAAACCAACAACCCGCGAAAGAAACATCATCACTTCACTAGATCTGGATCCTGTTAAACAGGAAAAAATAAATATTCATCTACAAGAAAAATTCCGTCATATCGAACAAACTGAAGTACGTTTTGAAAGCTTTATGTGTGAAGATGCCGAATATCTTTTTGTAGCATACGGATCAAGCGCAAGAGTTTGTCAAAAAGCAATTCAACTTGGAAGAGCAAAAGGAATTAAAGTTGGACTGCTTCGCCCAATCACTTTATTCCCATATCCAACACAAGAAATTGCAAGATTATCGAAACAGGTAAAAGGAATATTATCTGTTGAAATGAGTGCCGGACAAATGGTGGAAGATGTGAGATTGGCTGCAAATGGAGCGGTTCCTGTTGAACATTACGGAAGACTTGGAGGAATTATTCCTGCACCCGATGAAGTTTTAAATGTATTAGAAGAAAAATTTATAGCAAAAAACAATCATGGAAGATCAGCTAACTAAAGAATTTATTTGTCAGCCGGAGAATCTCGTTTACGAAAGAACTCACCTGCTGACTGAAAATGCACTTTCCTATTGCCCCGGTTGCGGTCATGGTACTGCTCACCGATTGTTGATGGAAGTGATCGAAGAAATGGGACTTCAAGAAAACACTATTGGAGTTGCACCTGTTGGTTGTTCGGTACTTGCATATGATTTTATGAATATTGATATGCAACAAGCCGCTCACGGAAGAGCTCCGGCTGTAGCTACCGGTATCAAAAGATTATTCCCGAACAAAACAGTTTTTACTTACCAAGGTGATGGAGATTTGGCTGCTATCGGAACTGGTGAAACTATTCATGCTTGTAACCGTGGTGAAAACATTACGGTCATTTTTGTGAACAATGGAATTTATGGAATGACCGGAGGACAAATGGCTCCAACTACTTTGCCCGGAATGAAAACAGCAACCTCACCATTTGGTCGTGATACAAAATCAATGGGATATCCATTAAAGATTACTGAATTAGTTGCACAACTTGGCGGAACATATTATGTAACACGTCAATCTGTTCACACTCCTGCGAATGTTCGTAAAGCAAAAAAAGCTATCGAGAAAGCCATCTCTTATCAGAAACTTGATAAAGGTTTATGTTTTGTAGAGATCGTTTCTAATTGTAATTCTGGTTGGAAAATGACACCGCTTGATTCGAATGTATGGATGGAAGAAAATATGTTCCCTTTCTATCCTCTGGGAGATATTAAAGTACCGAAATAGGTTGATAAGTTATTGGGTTATTAATTTAATAGGTCAACGATAACTCAATAAAAATAACTCAATAACCAAATAACTAATAACTAAAAAAATGACAGAAGAAATAATCATTGCAGGTTTCGGTGGACAAGGCGTTTTATCCATGGGAAAAATTCTTGCTTATTCGGGAATGATGCAAAATAAAGAAGTTAGTTGGATGCCATCATACGGCCCTGAGATGCGTGGTGGAACAGCAAACGTAACGGTTATCATCAGTGACGATAGAATAAGTTCACCGATATTAAATCAATTTGATACTGCAATCATTCTTAATCAGCAGTCGATGGATAAGTTTGAAAAAACAGTTAAAAAAGGTGGCGTATTAATTTACGACCCTAACGGTATTACTCATCATCCAACAAGAACTGATATTAATATTTATACGGTTGCTGCTGTCGATGAAGCCGCAAAAAAGGGATCTGCAAAAGTTTTTAATATGCTCATTCTTGGTGCATTTTTAAAATTAAAACCTGTTGTTGATCCTGAATATATCCATAAAGGATTAGAAAAATCTTTGCCTGCACGTCATCATCATACAATTCCTGATAACGAAAATGCAATTGCAAAAGGAAAAGAAATTGTAATGCCAAAATATTTATTGAATTAATCGTACACTAAGAATTACGAATTTCAAATTACGAAAAAAGTTGCCACAGATTAAATTAATTTATGACAACTTTTTTCATTTTAAGATAGTAAACATGGAAAAAATAAAGTTCTCTTACACGCACGATGGTTCCGTTGCTCAAATTATTTTTGATGATGGGAAAGGAAATGTTTTGGATTCAATAATGATGGCAGAATTGCAAAAATTACTTGATTCATTTAAACAGAATAACAATATCAAACTCATCACATTTGAAGGAGCGGGAAAACATTTTTCATTTGGTGCAAGTGTTGACGAACATCAAAAAGATGCAGCAGCAATCATGCTTAAATCTTTCCATCAACTATTTTACTCTCTAAGGGATTTAGCTATACCAACGATGGCAAAAATAACCGGGCAGTGCCTTGGCGGTGGAATGGAAGTTGCCATTATGTGCAATTTTCTATTTGCCGATAAAACAGCTAAAATGGGACAACCTGAAATTGTATTAGGTGTATTCCCTCCTCCTGCTTCAATTATTTTACCTGAGAAAATAGGATTAGCAAGAGCAGAAGAATTGTTGCTCACAGGAAAAAGTATCTCAGCAGATGAAGCAAAAAATATTGGATTAATCAATGAATTATTTGAAGATAAAAATGCACTTGAAATAGGTGTAAATTCTTTTATCGAAAATTATATTGTACCTCGTAGTGCAAGTTCACTTCGTTATGGGGTAAAAGCATCGCGTGCTAAATTCAATCATATCTTGTCAAACTTTTTACAAAACCTTGAATTGATGTATGTGAATCAATTGATGAATACAAACGATGCAAATGAAGGCATCAACTCGTTCATCGAAAAACGGAAACCTAATTGGAAAAATAATTAATCCTATATTTATGAAGATCATAAAAAATGTTGGCGTAGTTGGTGCCGGAACAATGGGAGCAGCACTTGCACAAAAATTTGCTCAGGAAAATTTTAACGTAATTCTTGCCGATCGTGAAATGACTTTTGTTGAAAAAGGTTTGGCAAATATCAGCAAGATGTTGAATGAAGGAGTTGAGAAAAAAGTATTCACCTCAGAGCAAGTACAAAAATATTTATCTTCAATAAAAGGAACTGCAAATCTCGAAGATTTGAATGATTGTGATCTTGTTGTTGAAGCAATTTTTGAAAACTTTGATGCAAAAAGTGAGCTCTTCAAAAACCTTAGTAATGTTTTAAAATCGGATGCAATTATTGCCACCAATACTTCTTCATTTTCAATTTCTGAACTCGCCAGTTCGGTAAAAAATCCTGAAAGATTTATTGGATTACATTATTTCTATCATGCGGCAAAAAACCGTTTGGTAGAAATTATTCCCGGAGAAAAATCATCAGAAGAAGTTTTAGAATCTGCACAAATATTCTCAGTTCAATCCGGCAAAGATGCTATCTCATGCCTTGATGCATATGGTTTTGTTGTGAACAGATTTTTTGTTCCATGGTTAAATGAATCAGCAAGATTGCTTGAAGAAAATGTAGCTAATATTGCAACCATTGATGATGTTTGCATGAAAAGTTTTGGCATCGGAATGGGACCATTTGCATTAATGAATGCAACAGGAGTTCCAGTTGCTTATCACTCACAAAAAACGTTAGAAGTTTACGGACCACTTTATAAAGTTTCTGAAAAATTAAAAGAGCAAACTGAATTAAAACAAGAGTGGAATTTAGAGGGCGAAATTTCTCAGGATGAAAATTTGAGAAAGAAAATTAGCGACAGAATGTTTGGCGTAGTATTTTTAGTTTGCTCACAATTGCTTGATGAAAAAGTTTGCCGTGCTGTAGATATCAATCGTGGTGCACGAATTGGTTTACAATGGAAAAAAGGACCAATTGAAATGATGAAAAAACTTGGAAGTTCAACCGTTAATAAATTGATTGTTGATGTTGCAGATTTTTATCAAACTACAAAACCAATTTCTGTTGGTGAAGAGTTTTGGAAAATGAGTTACGTTGATCTTCAGAAGAAAAATAATATCGCGGTTATCACCATGAGCCGACCTGAAGATTTAAATGCATTAAATGAAGAAGTGATGCAACAATTGGATGCAAAATTTTCGGATGCTGATGCTGATTCAAACATCGAAACAATTTTTATTACAGGAACCGGAAAAGCTTTTGTTGCCGGTGCTGATATAAAATTCTTTGTAAATCATATCAAGAAAAACACCATCAACGAAATAGAAACTTTCACTGCTTACGGACAAAATGTTTGTGCAAAAATCGACAACTCTAAGAAAAAAATTGTTGCAATGATAAATGGACTTGCTCTTGGTGGTGGACTTGAACTTGCTTTATGTGCTGATGTTTTACTGGCAACACCAAAAGCGATGATGGCATTTCCAGAAACAGGAATTGGTATATATCCGGGTTTGGGAGGAACACAACGCAGTGCAAGAAAAATAGGTAAACCTCTAGCAAAATATTTGATTCATACCGGAAAAATGCTTTCAGCTGATGAAGCTTTTGAAATGGGTTTGATAGATGCAATTATTCCTACTGAGGAAGTTTCAGAATTGTTCTCAGGCAAAAAATTAGTTCCAGCAAATAAGGAAATCCACTTAAATGAAAAGTTAAAAGCTATCAATAATTTCTTTGAACAAAATTCAACAGAAAAAATTCTTTCACATCAATTCACTAATGAAGGGATGAAAGAAGAAGAAGCTGAAAAACTTTTTACAACCATAAAACGTAAAGCACCAATTGCCATACAAATTGCTGACAAACTAATTCAGGAAGGCAAAGGTTGCGAATCGGAATTGACTCATTTAAAACACATTTTTTCAACCAAAGATGCATTGCTAGGATTAACTTCTATTGGTAAAAGAGTAGAATATAGCGGAGAATAAAATTTTTATAATTATTAAAACAATGCAGGAAGTTTAGGTAACTAGATTTCCTGTTTTTGTTATATTTGGAATTACATTACTTAAAATAATCTTCATAAAACAAAAATTAAAGCTATGAAAAAAGAAACAATCAACTCACTCAACAAAACATTTGAAGAATATGCTTACCAACAAGATGGTATAGATTATTGGCTTGCACGCGAGTTGCAAGAACTTTTAGGATATTCAGATTGGCGCAATTTTTTAAACGCAATTGACAAAGCTAAAGAAAGCTGTAAAATCACTGTTGAAGCGGCTTCTGATCATTTCGTTGACGTCAACAAAACGATACCGATGCCAAAAGGTGCAGAGAAAATTATTGACGATATCATGCTTACCAGATATGCCTGTTATCTGATTGCTCAAAATGGCGATCCAAAGAAAGAGCAGATTGCATTTGCCAAAAGTTATTTTGCAGTACAAACCCGTAAGCAAGAAATATTAGAAGAACGTATCCAACTGATGGAACGTTTACAAGCAAGAGAAAAATTAGCAGCTACCGATAGTTAAAATTAAAATCATCTTTATGAATTTAAAAAAATAAAAACAACCTGGTTGAATGCCGAATTAAATTCTTTAAAATTAATTATTGAAACAGCATAAATTTTAATAGGGGGTTATTTTCATAGCTTGTGGGTGAGCTTTGTTTGTTAGTTTTAATTGTTTTTATAATTACTGTTATTTGGTCGGTATATGTGTGGTTACAAAAATGAAATCCGAAAACAAATAAAAACAATATGGTACAAAGTTCTATACAATAGCGTGTATTTGAACTGTACCCACTGCTTACTTTCGCCAAGAAACAAATCAAGCATATTGTACACTCTTAACTTTTGTTGGATAAAATTTGATTAACAAATCATCCATCTATTGTAGTTTCGTTGCTAGGATAAATAAATCCTACATTTTTTATCTGTGTAATGAAAAAAGCTCTTAAAATTCTTCTGATATTCATATCATCAATTATACTTATTGCAGGAGGTTTTGCTTTATACCTTTATGCAAATACTTCAGTAATGAAAAATTTCTTTATCGGGAAATTAAATAAACAACTGGATGCTAAAATTTCAATTCATGACATAGATCTTTCTTTATTTAGTCAGTTTCCAAAGGTAAGTTTAGATCTTAGCACTGTAGAAATTAGCGACCCGTTATCAGAGAAAAAACATCTGCTGCAAGCTCAACATATTTATATCGGGTTTAATATTTACGATATACTTTCAAAAAATTACACCATCAAACAAATAACGGTTGATAGCGGAATCTGTAATATTTTTTGTGATAAAGCAGGAAATTATAATTTTAATATTTTAAAAAAAGACAGTACAACAAAACAGGAAAATATTTTCCTTCAACTTAAAAATATCCAGTTCAATAAAACTGATCTGAACTATACCGACATCCAATCAAATCAACAATACAACTTGTTTTTAAAAAATATTACCATGAGTGGTTCATTTACTAAAAGTATTGAAGACATTGCATGTAAAGGAGATTTATTTGTTAAAACATTTAAAACGGGATCTGTAAATCTTATCAAAAACAAGAACACATCAATAGACTTTATTTTTGGAATTGATAACGAGAAAAAAAATATTGCGATAAAAAAAGGATTGCTAAAAATTGATGAACTTTTATTAGATGTTGAGGGAAATATCGACAACCATTTAAAAGAAACATTTATTGATTTAAAGTTTAATGCAAAGCAACTTTCTATTCAAAATTTATTGACATTACTTCCCATTAAATTTGATGCAATAAAAGATTATGAAAGTAATGGAGAAATCTATTTTAACGGTTCGGCAAAAGGCACAACAAGTGCAAAAACACAACCTTTAATTCAAGTTAATTTTGGAATTAAGAACGGAATATTAAAACGGATTTCGTCAAACTTAACCGTTGAAAATATCAATTGCAGCGGGCATTTTAGCAATGGCGAAAAAAGAAGTGCAGAATCATCGCTGCTTGAGATAACAGGGCTTACTTTGAAAATAAAAAATGGAACGGTGATTGGTGATCTTTCTGTAAAAAACCTTTCTCATCCTTTTATTGATGCACAATTATCAGGTAAACTTGAGGCTGCACAACTTGTTAATCTATTAAATAATAAAAACATCAAAAGTGCTGACGGAAACATCAATTTTAACATGACCATTAAAGGCAATGCCAATGATTTTACCGACAAAAACAATTGGTCGAAAACGCATTCTTCAGGTAATTTTGAAATTGACCTACAGCATATAAAAGTTGCAGATGAACGAAAAGAAATTGAGTTGATCAAAGCATCATTATCTCTCAACCAAAATGATATACTTATCAATTCATTTCATTCAAAAGTACAGCAATCAGATATTGATATTAAAGGTAAGTTGCTAAACGTTATTCCGTATTTTTTTAAAAAAAACCAACAGCTTGAAGCCAATATTGATTACACTTCTACGTATATCGATATCAATCATTTTATCATGCCTTTTAGTTCAAATAATACTAACGACACTATAAGCAAAAATGAAAACCCGCTGCAACTGCCCGAAAATATTTTTTTGAAAGCAAAAATGAATGTATCCAAATTAGTTTTCTCAGAATTTGAAGGAACAAATATCAATGCACTTATAAATTGGAAAGGTAAAAAAATAAGTGTCGAAAATCTTTCCTGTCAAACAATGAATGGAAATATCGTTACAAGCGGACAAGTTGAAAATACAGCCGATGGAAGATTTTTAGTAACGGCTACAACTTCTTTAAAAAACATCAATGTAAATGAACTCTTCAGGCAATGTAAAAATTTCGGACAACACGAATTAACAAACAAACATTTATTCGGAATTGTAAATGCTACGTTTGATTTGGCATCGGTTTGGAGTGAAAAACTTGATTGCGATCTGGATAAATTATATGCCTTTGGTGATATGCAAATTTTGAACGGTGAAATAATAAATTACAAACCATTGGAAGGATTATCAAAATATGCAGATGTTGAAGACCTTCGCCATATAAGGTTCTCTGAACTTAAAAACAAAATAGAGATTAAAAATAAAATGCTATTTATTCCAAATATGGATATAAAAAGTAATGCTTTAAATATCACTTTATCGGGTACGCATACTTTCGGAAACATCGTTGATTATAAATTAAAAATAAAATTATCGGAACTGTTAAAGAAGAAACGTAAACCTACTCAAAATGATTTTGGTGAAGAAGATGATGAAAACGGAAAAGGTTTATATTTATTTCTATCAATGAAAGGCCCTATAGATAATTCAAAAATCAGTTATGATAAATTAGGCGTTAAAAATAAAATGAAGCAGGATATCAAAATTGAAAAACAAAATATTAAAGAGCTCTTTAAAAAGGAATTGGGAATTGGCAAAGACAGCAGCATAAAAGAAAAGAAAAATGATAATAATGAACTTGAATTTGAGCAGGAGTAATTAATTAAGAATTAAAAATTAAAAAGGAAGAATTAAAAAGGAAAAAGTGAAAAGTAGAAAGTAGAAAGTAAAAATTAAAAAGTGAAAGTGAAAAGTAAAAAAACTGAAACGTTTTATGCATACAGCAAACAGATTTAATATTCGTGTTTACGGATTGCTTATTAATGATAAAAATGAAATTTTACTGGTGCATGAAAAGATCGGTGAATTTGAAATGATAAAGTTTCCTGGCGGAGGTTTGGAGTTTGGCGAAGGCACTAAAGAATGCATCATCCGTGAGTTTAAAGAAGAAACAAATTTGGATGTTGAAGTAGCGGAACATTTTTATACTACTGATTTTTTTCAGCAAAGTGCTTTCCATCCTACCGA
>CAIUEQ010000077.1 GCA_903898215.1 uncultured Bacteroidota bacterium
CCTTCTGAATAAAATACTGTGTGGTTTCTGGTGAGTCAAATTGTCGAAAAAAAATTTTCTCTGAATCAATCTTGACAACAGTAACGGTGAGGTTTTCGCCACCTTTAACAGCAATATAATCTTGTGCATGAACAAATTGAAATTGTATCAAACAAAAAATCAAAAAAAATGTATTCTTAAAAATAAATCTACTCATAAGATATTTCCTTAAATGAAAACAATTTAATTTCACCATCAACCAACAGTTTTAATCTTCCTATATTATCAATCCCGATAATCTCACCTTCAAATAACAAACCGTTTGCACGATAATTTGCTTTAAATCCTTTCCTGTACATCACATTCAAATAATCGCCCAATAATTTATTTTGCAGTTGTAAATATAGTTCTTCAAGTCTAAAATTAAAGCATTCAACCAATTTGTATAACAATTCGACCAAATTATATTCATGAGCTGATATCTGATGGAAAGAGAGTGCATTCGGAACTGAAAAATTTGATTGATTAATGTTTATACCTATACCAATAATGGAGCTTTTAACTGAGTTTCCTTGAATATTATTTTCAATTAAAATTCCTGCAACCTTTTTATCGTTAACATAAATATCGTTTGGCCATTTAATTTTTGTTCTATCAGGAAATTCTTTATTTACAAAATCAAAAACGGCCAAACAAGCGAATAAATTGAGATAAACCTGTTCTGCCGCTAAAATTTTTGGAGGTGTTACATACAAACTTAACAATAAGTTTTTATCGTCATCCGACTCCCAAATGTTTGCTATTTGACCTCTTCCTTTTGTTTGAAATTTAGCAGTAACAATTGCACCGTGATGGGCAGTTTTTTTTTCAACCAGATCACGTAATGTATCGTTTGTTGATTCGAGTTGATCAAACCGAAATATTTGAGCACCAATGAATGATTGAGATATATAGTTCAAATAGTTTACTTTTGCAGCCGAAGATAATAGAAATAAATGATTAAGAAAACCACTTCAAAAACTAAAACAACTGCTGCTAAGAAGCCTGCAGTAAAGAAAGTAGTAGCACCTAAAAAAACAACAGCTGTAAAAAAAGTTGCTGTAAAAAAGACTACCAAAACTCCTATAAAAAAGGTTGCTAAAACTCCTTTAAAAACCGCAGTAAAGAAAAAAACAACTGTTGCAAAAAAAGTTGTTGCAAAAAAAACCTCTTTGCCGAAAATAAAAGAAGCCAGTAAAACACCTTCAAAAAAAACTGCTGAAGTACGCCCGTTAAAATCGTTAAATGACGGATTGGAAATTGCGCTTTTATTTGCTCAAGGTATGGTTGAAAAAAAGGCTGAGGATATTAAAATCCTTGACATGCGTAATGTGCCGGGAGCATCAACAAATTTTTTGGTAATTAGTCATGCTCAATCTGGCAAACAAGTTGAAGCGATTGCCGACAGTGCTGAAGATGTGTGTTTTGCTAAAACTAAAGAACGCCCTTGGCACCGTGAAGGTTTTGAAAACTTAGAATGGGTATTGCTAGATTATATCAATGTAGTGGTGCATGTTTTCCAAAAAGAAAAACGTGGATTTTATGCTATCGAAGATTTATGGAAAGATGCATTGATCGTTCCTTTTAAAGGCAAATAATATTTACGATTTAATAAATGAATTTGGCAGCGATTTTTGCTGCCTTTTTATTTTAAAATTATAATGAATTTTTTAAGAAACCAATTACAGATGTTTGCTGCAGTAAAATATTTTAAAATTATGCGCAATTTCTTCGTCCAGTTTTTATTGCTCCTGTTTTCGATGCAAAGTTTTTCACAAAATATTAAGCTCGAAAAAATTAATGAAACAGGACTAGGCGGTAAAAAACCCTCTGCTCAGATCAAGTCAAATATCTTTAACGACTTTGCTTGGACAGAGCCTGCATACAATGCCCAAAAGATAGAATTTGTAGATAATCTTTACTATTTTGAAATGAATGGATTAAGCTTTCAACTAACGATAGTTGATTCAAACATGATTGAAGTAAAAGGAAATGGTTCATCCATGTTAATGAATAAAGAAGTTTCAAAAAATGGAATCTATTTCGATAAAAAAAACCTAGCCCTTAAATCTGTTGAAAAACAAAAGTGGATTGCGCATCTTATTCCTGAATCAAAAGTTTTTTCTGTAAAACACTTAACTCCAGGATCGAAAGTAAATTATTACACTTCCTTCGAGCCTCACACCATAGTATCAACGAAATGGAAATGGGAAAACACTAATGATTCTATTTTAGATATTCCTTGCTACGTTTATTATCAGTTTGATTTAAATGAAGGGCGCACATTATTTATTTATGAAATAAAAGACAGCAATGGAAAGAGATCGTATTTTTTACAAAATGCATCATACTTAATTGCGAACGATGCCGATGGCTTAGAGTATATATTACTTGACAATAATTGTAACGGGAATTATACGGATGATTCTGATAAGATTTTTTTTAAATCATGGAACCCTAATGTAAAAAACTCATCTTTTAAAAGAATCAACTTTGCGAAAGAAAATTGCTGGTATGATCATTCGTTTTTTAACGAGAATTTTTTAATTCCATATTTTCAAAATGGCAGATTGAATTTTGAAAATGTGGTCGATAATTATTTTGGAAATAACAAAATTGGCAAATTGCGTTTCAAAAATATTCCAAAGAAATCAACCTTGGTCATCAACAATAAAGAATACGATATCCATAAAGGAAAAAATAAATTTGATTGTGAATATGGTATTTATAAAGCAATTATATCATGTAATGGATCAGTTGATTTTGAAACAATTTTTACGCTAAACGAAAATAATCCTGAGGAAGAAATCACTTACAAAAAAACTGCTCCTGCTGGAATTCTACAGATAAATAATATTTTCTTGAGCAACTATTTTGTTACAGTAAAAAACTCAAACGGATTTCAAAAAACATATCTAAATACTACTAAAATAGCTGTTCCAACAGGCACCAATGAGGTTACCATATATTTTGACGGTTATCAAATCAACCATCAATTTTCAATTAACCAAAATGAAATTTTTGAGTTTGATTTTGAAAACGAAATAAAAAAACTGACAAATTAAAAACGAACAGAACCTTTTTAATCCTTGTTAAATTTAAATTGCAAATGCTTAATGGTTCTTCCTCTGCCCATAAATAATTTTTCATAATGAGTTTTTACTTCTCTGAGGTGAGGATGAGAATCTTCATTTGCATGCACATCCCAATTCACTTCGATGGGAATTATTTTTAATTCGTTCAATGTATTCAAAGTGTATTGAAATAAATCGTCATCATCCGTTTTAAAATTTACTATCCCATCGGGTTTTAAAATTTGACGATAACGTTCTAAGAATTTGGGAGCCGTTAGTCGGTGTTTTTCATGACGTAATCTTGGAAACGGATCGGGAAAAGTGATCCAAATTTCATCCACTTCATTCTCATCAAAAAGTTCTGTAATTTTATCAATCACTGCTCGCATAAAACCAACATTATGTAAATTTTCTTCTAGCGCAATTCCTGCTCCTCTCCACATTCTATTACTTTTCAGGTCGATGCCGATAAAATTTTTTCCGGGATAATATTTTGCAAGTGCAACTGAGTATTCACCTTTACCGCAACCTAACTCCAGCACCAAAGGATTTGAGTTCTTGAAAAATTCCGATTTCCATTTGCCCTTCATTTCATAGGCAAAATCAAATGTGTTTGTGAACTCGCTAAACTCTTTGAATCGTTTTAATTTATATTTCGGCATAACGGGCGCGAAGATATACAAGTGAGAATTCTGATAAAATTAATCTTTGCTTTCAGTTTCTTTTTCTCGGTCTGAGATTTTTATGATCTCTCCCAACTTCACTCCAACTTTCATTTCACCTGTAATTAAATATTGTAACATTGGGCCGGCCATAATTGAAGTAACAACAGCCATCACCACTAATCCAACAAATAGTTGTGGAGAAATTAATTTTGCTTCCAAAGCGAGAGTACCAAGCAATATTGCCATCGCACCTCTGGCGTTCATTCCAAAACCAACTGCAATAGATTCTTTCATTGATAATCCACCCCAAAGCCCGCCCAAAATTGCACCTAATAATTTCGAAATAATAGCGAGTGCTAAAACGATGGTAACAATTTGAATATCGAAATTTTGAATAAAATTTACTTTGAATCCGATAGAAACAAAAAATAATGGAGCAAAAATATTGTTAACGAATTGCTGAATAATATCACGTGTTTTTTCATTGATATGAACCGAATCGCCAAAAGCAATTCCAACAATGAATGCACCGAATATGGCATGTATTCCGATTTTTTCGGTAAAGGCAGCACCTAAAAAAGCAAACCCGAGCGACACTGCAAGAATTCCTCCAGGCCATGATAAATTTCTTTTTGCCCAAGGCAATGATTTATTGATCACAACCCTTCCAAGCGACAACATCAAAATGGCATATAACAATGTGTAAGCAAGAGTATATACAAATCCATATGGATTGCCTGCATGATTAATCATTCCAAGAACAACACTGAATAATATCCATCCAATCAAATCATCGAACATTGCAGCTGTGATGATGATCATTCCAATTTTTGTTTTAAATAAATTGAGATCCATCAATGTTCGGGCAATAACAGGTAAAGCTGAAATTGCCATAGCGGTTCCCATAAACAAACTGAATGCTAAATTATTTTGCGTTGCGCTTTCACCAAGAAAAGCATAAAAATATTTCCCTACAAAAAAGCCTAATACTAATGGAATAATTAATCCAATGAGGCTTGTTTTAAATGCGGTTTTTCCTTGCTGGCGAATTACAGAAAGTTCAACTTCCATTCCGGCAACAAACAAAAGCATCACCACTGAAATAGTTGTTATACCATTTAAAACTAACCCAACATTTCCTTTTGTTGTAAAAACAATTTCATCCAGAATTGGAAAATATCTTCCTAGCAAACTTGGTCCTAATAAAATACCAGCAACCAATTCACCAACTACCAAAGGCATTTTAAGTTTACGAAAAAACTCACCGAAAAGTCTTCCTGTAAGCAACATGATGCCAATGCAGAGTAAAAGATTAATGAGGTCGTTGTGGTTCATTTGCTGTTAGCTATTAGCCTTTAGCTTTTAGCTTATTCTTCAATTTATTTTAACTTAACATTTCTATTTTTTAACTGAGTATTATTAACTCATTATTCTTCCACCCTCGAATGCACAATCATTAAATCGCAGGGTAAATTTGCCAATGCATATTCGATATCATGCGGAAAAACCCTGTCCAAAAAATTAAGTTTCGTATCAGGTGAATTAAGCATCAACAAATCTGCTTTTTGTTCTCTAGCATAACTGCTAATTACATAACCGGGTTTTCCATCCATTCGCTCAATATTAACTTTAATGTTTCCACAATCTGTACATTTCAAAATGTCTTCTAACTTTTCATTTTCTTCTTTAAAAACTTTCTCTCTTTGTTTTTCAGTTTCTGTATCTCCCAAATTTTCAGAACGTATCAAAGCCATTTTACTTACATCTGATTCCTGAACAATATTGATATCTAATGAACCAGCCATCTTAGCTATATACAAAGCTGTTTCGATGGTATGAACCGTTTTTGGATGATCACTTCCTTCAACAACAATTTTCAAAACTTTTTTACTTAGAATAGATGGTTCACGCAGCATTAATACTGAACATTTTGCCCTGCGGCAAATTTTCCTTGCGATAGAGCCAATAAAATATTTCAGCAAACTTTCTTTCTCCATTGCTCCCGCAACTATCAAATCAATATCGTGTTCTTTACACTTTTCTAAAATAATTTCTACAGGATCTCCTTCTTCCCAAAGCAAAAGATTGCCGGAATGCTCGAGACCAAAACGATGTATCAAGTGTTTAAGATATTGTTCTTGTTGTAAGTTTTTTTCTCCCACATGAATAAATATCATTTGAGAATTAAAAATATCCTGCAACCTTTTTGATTCAGCCAATATTGCCTCCAATCGTGGAGAAAATGCAATTGCTACCGCTATCTTTTTAAACGGAAATGGTAGTTTTCTTTCAACTTGTGTCATGAAACAAAAATAGTTTTATCTGATAATAAAGTATGTAAATTTTTGTGTGATGGAATTGTTATGATGTTTGCCTAAAATTGCCGTTCGATTTATGGTAAAAAAAGATATCCTATTAGATGCTTACTCCTTCATGCTTACGGCCAAAGAAATGGCTGCCATTTATGATGAGAACAGGCCGATATGTAAATACGTTCATTCTACTTCCCGCGGACATGAAGCCATACAATTGGCTGTGGGCATGCAATTACAACCATTTGATTTTTGTTCCCCATATTATCGTGATGATTCAATGTTGTTAGGAATGGGACTAAGTCCTTATGAACTCATGTTGCAATTATTAGGAAAAGGGGAAGATCCTTTTTCAGGCGGACGATCGTATTATTCTCATCCAAGTTTAAGAAGAGAAGAATTTCCAATTATTCCACATCAATCAAGTGCAACCGGAATGCAAGCAATTCCTGCAACCGGAATGGCACATGCAATTGCTTATAAAGAAAGTCAGCTATTAAATAAAAAAGGCGAATTTCCAGTTGTTGTTTGTTCATTCGGTGATGGTTCTGTAACCGAAGGTGAAGTTGCTGAAGCTTTTCAAATGGCTGTTCTCAAACAGCTTCCTATTATTTATTTAGTACAGGATAATGATTGGGGAATTTCAGCTTCAAGCGATGAAATGCGTGCGATGGATGCTTATGAATATGCGGCAGGTTTTAAAGGATTGAAACGAGTGCGTTTGGATGGAAGTGATTTTGTTGAATCGTTTGAAGGAATTGCTGAAGCTATTGATTATGTAAGAAAAAGCAGGAAACCTATTTTGATTCATGCAAAAGTTCCGTTGCTCAATCATCATACATCTGGTGTTAGAAAAGAATGGTACCGAGGTGAAGAAGAACTATCGCGCCACAAAAAAAATGATCCTATTCCTAAACTCAGAAAACTGCTAATTGAGATTGGTGTTGATGAAAATGAAATATTAGAAATAGAAAATAATGCAAAATATAAAGTTGAACAACATTTTAAGCAAGCTGTTGATTCTCCAAATCCTGATATAACAACTGCCGAAGAACATGTTTTTACTCCAAGCGGAGCCACTGAAGAAGTTGGCGTTCGCAAACCTGAAGGCAGAGAACCTGTTGTGATGGTTGATGCTGCTTTGCATGCTGTTGACGAGCTAATGAACAAACATCCTGAATGTATTTTTTACGGACAAGATGTTGGTGCCCGACTTGGTGGGGTATTTCGTGAAGCTGCAACACTTGCCGGTAAATATGGAAATGACCGAGTATTTAATACACCAATTCAAGAAGCGTATATTGTTGGTTCAACAGTTGGAATGAGTGCCGTTGGAATAAAACCTATCGTTGAAATTCAGTTTGCAGATTATGTATGGAGTGGAATGAATCAATTGGTTTGTGAGATCACAAAATCATGTTACCTCACTATGGGAAAATTTCCTGTAAGTTGTATCATCCGCATTCCTATTGGTGCTTATGGTGGAGGCGGACCATACCACTCAGGAAGTATCGAGTCAACTTTGCTTAATTTTAAGGGAATAAAAATAGCATATCCGAGTAACTCTGCTGATATGAAAGGCTTAATGAAGGCTGCTTACTATGATGGTAACCCTGTTATTATGCTTGAGCATAAAGGTTTGTACTGGAGTAAAAATCCGGGAACTGAATTGGCTAAATGTGTTGAACCTGACGAAAATTATATTCTCCCTTTTGGTAAAGCAAATATTGTTTTAGCTGCGTCTGATGAAGCTGTAGAGAATGGAGAAAGTTGTGCGGTAATAACTTGGGGAATGGGTGTGCACTGGAGTTTAAATGCTGCAAAAAAACTCAGCGGACAAATAGAAATTCTTGATTTGCGTTCGCTGCAACCTTTAGATGAAGAGGCAATAATGAATGCTGTTAAGCGACATGGAAAATGTTTGATCGTTACAGAAGAACCAATTTTAAATTCGTTTGCCGAATCGCTTGCAGGAAGAATTTCACAACAGTGCTTCAACTATCTTGATGCACCGGTTGCTACTATTGGTTCAAAAAACATTCCCGCCATTCCTTTAAATACCGACCTCGAAAAAGAAATTATGCCGAATGCTGAAAAGGTTGCAGAGAAGTTGAAAGAGTTGTTGGGTTATTAATCTTAAAACAATAAATTAAACAAACTTCGGAAACGTAGTAGGATCATAATCATGCATCATTTTTACAATGATTTCAAAAATATGTTCAGCTCCCGGTTTCGAAAAATAATCTCCATCAGAGCCATAAGCCGGGCGGTGATCTTTTGCTGAAATGGTAATTGGTTTTGCATCAAGATATTGATAGCCATCCTGTAATTCGAGCACCTGTTGCATCATAAATGCTGTAGCACCTCCCGAAACATCTTCATCAACAAAAACAACTTTATTTGTTTTCTTTAATGATTCAACAATGCTGTGATGAATATCAAAAGGCAATAAAGATTGTACATCAATTACCTCGCATGAAATTCCAATATCGGCTAATTGTTTTGCAGCTTCTTCGGCAACAATCAATGTTGAACCATAACTGATAACTGTAACATGATTTCCTGTACAAATAATTTCCGGTACACCAACAGGCACTGTAAACTCTCCAATATTATCAGGCAATTTTTCTTTTAAACGGTAGGCATTTAAACGTTCGATGATCAAGGCAGGTTCATCACTTTTTAAAACTGTATTATAAAAACCTGCCGCCTGGGTCATGTTACGTGGCACAAGAATATTTATTCCACGCAACGAATTAATGATCATTCCAAGTGGAGAACCCGAATGCCAAACACCTTCAAGTCTTTGTCCGCGTGTGCGAATAATAAACGGAGCTTTTTGTCCGCCTTTTGTACGGTATTGTAATGTAGCCAAATCATCGCTCAAAGGTTGTAAACCATACAATAAATAATCGAGATATTGAATTTCTCCAATCGGACGCAAGCCTCTCATTGCTGCACCAATTCCCTGTCCCATAATTGTAATTTCTCGAATACCTGTATCGAACACTCTCGATTCACCAAACTTTTCCTGTAAACCTGCAAAGCCTTGATTCACATCTCCAATTTTTCCAACATCTTCGCCAAAAGCAAATACACGGGCGTCTCTGGTTAAAATTGATTCGAAACTTGCTCGCAATATTTCACGACCGTCAACCATTTTACTTTCTTCAGAATAAACAGGTTTCACTTCTTTAACATGGATTGCTGCTTCTGCCGATTGACTATATAAGTGTGAACTATATCTGTCGAAATTTAAAAGCTCATACTCTTTATTATACTTGATGAGCGATTCTCTTGCTTCAGAATTCTCGCCAATTGTAAATCGAAGAACTTTATAAATAGCAACACAAATATCTTTTCGTTGAGGTTCTGAAATCTTTTGAAGTTCGATAATCTCATTTTGTATCATTTCACTATTAATACTTCCCTGAGAAATGGAATTAAATAATTCGCACACTTCACTTAGTTCGGTTTTGATTGGATTAAGATACGCTTCCCATGATGCTTTTTTTGCTTCGTTTACAAACTGTTTAGCTTCGTTTTCAATTGCTATTAATTCCTCATCAGTTTGCACTCCTTTTGTGATAATCCATTCCCTAAATTTTGTTAAACAATCGTACTCTTTTTCCCATGCCAAACGTTCTGTCGTTTTATATCGTTCATGTGAACCTGAAGTTGAATGTCCTTGTGGTTGAGTTAATTCTCGAACATGAATAATTACAGGTATATGTTTTTCGCGTGCAATTTTTGAGGCCTCTTCATACACACGCATTAACTCGGAATAATCCCAACCATTAACAGTATATATTTCAAAACCCTCCCCTGATGAATCACGTTGAAATCCTTTTAATATTTCTGAAATATTTTGTTTTGTAGTTTGATATTTCGCATGAACAGAAATACCATATTCATCATCCCAAACGGAAACAACCATCGGAATCTGCATAACTCCCGCTGCATTGATTGCTTCAAAAAAATGTCCTTCAGATGTACTGGCATTTCCAATAGTTCCCCAGGCAATTTCATTTCCGTTATCTGAAAAGATTGTAGAATTAGATAATTGTTTATTTTCTCTATAATATTTTGAGGCAAGAGCAAGTCCTACCAAACGAGGCATTTGACCGGCAGTTGGCGAAATATCGGCAGAAGAATTTTTTAGTTCTTTTAGTTCTTTCCAACTTCCATCTTCATTAATTGTGCGCGTAGCAAAATGCCCATTCATCATCCTTCCTGCAGATGCCGGTTCGGCATTTACATCAGTGTGAGCATAAAGTTGTGCAAAAAATTCTTGAACAGAATGAAGACCAGCGGCCATCATAAAAGTTTGATCACGATAATATCCTGAACGAAAATCTCCCTCACGAAAAAATCTCGACATGGCAATTTGAGGGAGTTCTTTCCCATCCCCAAAAATACCAAACTTAGCTTTACCTGTCAGAACCTCTTTACGTCCAAGTAAGCTTGCCTGTCGGCTTCTGTATGCGATAACATAATCATTTATTATAGCGGCTTTAAATTCTTCCATGCTCAATTTAGCACTTTCACGGTTGTTCATATCAAAAACATATTAATCTTCCAAATATACAAAGGCGACAAAGTTAATTGCAAAGTGCATTAAAAATTAATTAAGAAATTTTTAAGTATGGAATGCTTTTGTATAATTGCGATGTATCATTAACTTTGGCACAACAAAATAAGTTGGTACAATATTTGAAAAACTCAAAACACTAATCAATAAATAAAAATGAAAAAAATCATCATCACAGCATTCATCGCAGTTTCAGCAGTTTTTGCCAGCAATGCTCAGGCACCAGCACCAACTCCTGCACCAAATCCAAACCAAGCAGACATTACTTTTGATAAAGAAGTAAATGATTTTGGAATGATCCCTCAAGGAGTTCCGGCATCTTACACTTTTTATTTTAAGAACACCGGTAAAGAACCTCTTATTGTAACAAGCGCTTCTGCATCATGCGGATGTACTACTCCAGATTGGACTAAAGAACCTGTTAAAGCAGGTGGTAAAGGTTTTGTAAAAGCAACTTATAATGCTTCAAATGTAGGACCGTTTACAAAAACTATTACTGTGCTTTCAAACGGAAAACGCGCAACTGTAACTTTAACAATTAAGGGAGAAGTGAAAGTTCCAACTGAAGCTACTCCACCAGCAAGTCCTGCAATTCAGGAAAAACCAATAAAATAATTTTTTAATTTATATCACTTGAAACCTGCACAAAAATTTATTCTTTGTGCAGGTTTTGATTTTAAAAAGATGACGATGAAAATAACAGTTGCACTTTTTTTGACTTTTTTAAGCATTTCAGTTTTTGCGCAACAGCCTATTACTCCAAATAACGAAGAACAAAAATCTGCCATCGTTTTTGAAAACATATCTCACGATTTTGGAAATATCAAAGAAGGTACAATGGCTACTTATGAATTTGTATTTACCAATACCGGTAAAATCCCTTTGGTCATCAATACAGTTCAACCTTCATGTGGCTGCACAACGCCAGAATGGAGTCGCGAGCCTATTGCGCCAGGAGCAAAAGGAAAAATCAAAGCAATATATAATACTTATGGCCGTCCTGGAAATTTCCAAAAATACGTTACAGTAAAATCAAATACTGTAACAGGTTCTGTTGATCTCACTATAAAAGGAGTTGTAATAACCACTCCCGTTGAGCCAATATCTCCGGTAAGAAATCAACTTAATAACGAATAAACTTATAATAGCTCATTTCAAATTTGAGTATTTTTTGTTTTGTACATAAGTATTACTTTTGCGCACCAAATTTTTACACTTATGATTATCGGAGTTCCAAAAGAAATTAAAAATAATGAAAACCGTGTTGGGTTAACACCTGCGGGAGTATCGGCCTTAGCTAAGGCTGGACACAAACTTTTTGTTCAATCGACTGCCGGAAACGGAAGTGGTTTTAGCGATGATGAATACAAAAAAGCCGGAGCATCGATCTTAAAAACGATTGCTGAAGTATACAAAAAAGCTGATATGATCATCAAAGTAAAAGAACCTATCAAAGTAGAATATTCTTTGATAAAAGAAGGTCAGTTATTGTTCACATATTTCCATTTTGCTTCTTATGAGCCTCTGGCAAAAGCGATGATTAAAAGCAAAGCAATTTGTTTAGCATACGAAACTGTTGAGAAAAAAGACCGTTCGCTTCCTTTGCTTGTTCCAATGAGTGAAGTTGCCGGAAGAATGAGTATTCAGGAAGGCGCAAAATATTTAGAAAAACCAATGGGTGGAAGAGGTATTCTTTTGGGAGGCGTTCCCGGGGTGAAACCTGCACATGTATTAATTTTAGGTGGTGGTATTGTTGGAACTCAAGCAGCTAAAATGGCTGCCGGTATGGCTGCTGACGTTACTATCATGGATATTTCGATTCCACGTTTACGTGAGTTAGATGATATTTTACCTGCAAATGTTAAAACTGTATTTTCAAACGAATACAATATCAGAGATGCAATAAAAACTGCCGATTTAATTGTTGGTGCAGTATTAATTCCCGGTGCAAAAGCACCTCATTTAATTACCCGCGATATGTTAAAATTAATGCGCCCGGGTACTGTTTTAGTTGACGTAGCAGTTGATCAAGGAGGATGCATAGAAACTTGTAAACCTACTACTCACGAAGACCCTACTTATGTGATTGATGGAATTATCCATTATTGTGTTGCTAACATGCCAGGTGCAGTTCCTTATACTTCAACACTTGCTCTTACAAATGCAACATTGCCATATGCACTTCAACTTGCAAACAAAGGTTGGAAAAAAGCTTGTTCAGATAATGAAGAATTGAAATTAGGTTTAAATGTTGTTGATGGAAAAATAGTTTACAAAGGCGTTTCTGAAGCATTAAATCTTAAACTAACAAATGTTGAAGAAGTATTGAAATAGACTTTCTCTCATTCATATAATTTTAAAAAGCGACTGAATTTTTCGGTCGCTTTTTATTTTTAATAAACCAAACTCACAAATCAATTTCCTTTTACCATATTTGTTGAATGATAAAAAAAGTTGCCACAATTATTTTCCTTTTCATCACAACATTTTCATTTGCTCAAACCAATAAAGAAAAAATTTACAGCATTACTCAAAAAATTATTGCCAACTTAGAGAACCATCATTACGACAGTATCTCACAGCATTTTGACACAGCCATGTTAAGGCAAATTAGTGGAACACAATTAGGTGAAGCATGGGAAAATCTTCCAAATCAATTTGGCGATTTCGATGCTTTCGGCAAAACAATTATTGATACCATGCAAGGATATTATACTTCTCAATCCATCCTTCAATTTAAAAAAACAAAACTTTTGATGAGCATTTCATTCAACGGGAATTTTGGAATTGCCGGTTTTTATTTCTTACCAAAATACGATTATTCACCACCTGAATATGTGAATACCCTGTTGTTTGTTGAATACAAAGTCTCATTCGGGAATGCGTCATACATCATCAATGGAACCCTTACAGTTCCATCAAATATAAAAAATCCTCCATGTGCAATTATTGTTGGTGGCTCGGGTCCAACAGACAGAGATGGAAGTGTTGGCGAAAATAAAACCTATAAAGATTTAGCTTGGGGATTAGCAAGTAAAGGTATCGCTGTTTTAAGATTTGATAAAAGAACTTTTACCTATGGTCCACAATTATTTGCAGATAAATACGCAGGAAAAAACATCACCATCAAAGAAGAATATTTGGATGATGTAAAAGCTGCAATTGAATATGTAAGCTCGAATAACAAAGTTGATTCTAAAAGAATTTTTATCATTGGACACAGTGAAGGAGGAATGCTTGCACCATTAATTTGTAAGCAAAATAAAAAAGTGGCAGGAATAATTCTAATGGCTGGAAATGCCCGTCCAATGCAAGATTTGCTAATTGAACAATTGGATTTTTTATATAAAGAAATTGCAATTCCAAGTGGAGAAAGAATTAAAATAAACCGATTAAAAAGGAATGCATTGAATGCAAAATCTCCAGATTTAAAATTGGATTATCCTGAAGATTCATTACCCGGAGCATCAGCTGCTTATTGGATATCAATTAACAAATACAAACAAGTTGAAACTGCAAAAAAAATTAATAAACCAATTTTGTTTCTTCAAGGTGAAAGAGATTATCAGGTTACAATGACCGACTATCATATTTGGAAACAACATCTTTCGAGCAAAGGAAATTGCACATTTTATTCTTATCCAAAACTTAACCATTTATTTTTAGAAGGTGAAGGGAAACCTAATAAAGAAGAATATGAAAAACGAGGAAGCGTGCCCGAATATGTTGTGAAAGATTTAGTGAATTGGATAAGTTCTCAAAAAAAATGAACCACATACTATTATTTCACTATTAAATAAACTCACCACAACAAAACTAATTGATGATATTTTGATTGCCATTTAATTTCAAACTTGCTTGTTTAAAAAAATCAAAACTTTTTTCTGTTCAAGATAATCAGACCACAGAATTATTTCATAAAATTTACGGTTATTCATTCGTTTTCCTTCTTATCTAATTATCATTTTGAGATTATATCATTATTAAAAATCCTTTTTAGTGTTTTTTCTGAAATAGAAAATCCGTTTGCTGTTTTTCTTTATGCTGCAAATGAGATGCTGTTTTTTAAAATCACGTCCCAATAAAAAGACTATCAATCCTTTGATGTACACAACATAATTGGGAAACAACGGGCTTGGAGCAATATTTTTGTCAGCAAAAGATGAAGAATACACGATGGTATTACATCTGGTTAAAGTGATATTTTACATTAAAAAATTTGCGAAACAATCTGAAGAATGAAACCCAATTTTACAAAAGCCAACTACCTCTTTCTCCTATTTTCACTTTTGCTACTTTATAATAATTTTACTTTTGCACAAGGAGATCCATGGGGAGATAATCAAACATCAATTTTTGAAGAATCTGATTTATACATTGATGCATACACCAATAAATCACGTTCAATTTATCAAGACCCCGCAGTAAGTGCCGGTGGATATTTAGGAATTGGAGTAAGTACCGGAAATACTCCTGCTAATCCTGATCCAAAGCGTGTGAATACACCGTGTAACCCACCCCCACCAGAATGTTCAAATTGGGATAATACTAACTGTATTTGTCTTGATGTTCCAATCGACAGTGAAATACTCTACTTAATTTTTGCCGGATTAATTTATGGTGCTTATAAAAGCAGAAGAAAATTTGCTGCATTAATTTAAGCCATTTATTTGCACTTCTTTTTGATTTCTAAAAAACTATTTTTGCCTTCGTGATTACACTTATCAAAAAATTCCGGGAATGGATACACACTTATCCCTTATTACACAAATTTTTAAAGTTTGGATTTGTTGGCGTATTGAGCACCTTGGTGAGCTTATTTGTGTTTTGGATGATCATGCTTCAATATCCTCAATATAATTTATTGTCGAAAGCAATAGGATATATTATGGGCTTTTTTGTAGGGTTTACTTTAAATAAACTATGGACATACGTAGATCATGCGGAAGAAGGTGAAACCTATTTACTCAGGTATATGATTGTGTATGCTGTTACTTTTTTCGTATACCTATTTTTCAATTATAGCTGCGACCATTTCATTCACCCCGAAAATTTTATTTCACATATTATTTCTGATTTGGGAGAAGAAAGATTGGCAAATTGGATTGTGCTGAGAGGAACACTTGTTACAAATATCCTGTCGATTTTTGTAAACGTTATTTTGAATTTCTTTGGAACGAATTTCCTTGTTTTTAGGGTTCCAAAACCACAAGAGATTTTCGACTAATCTTTGTTTTTTAATTTGCGCTTCTGTTTTGCACTTAAGCTATTTATTCTCTTGTAATATCCAGTTTTACTTGCCTTAACCCAAATGATCAAATTTTGACCTCCTTTGAGTTTTGCTGAGTTAAGTTTATTCCAGGATTTAATATCTGAAACGCTTACGTCATACCAATCTGAAACATCAGAAATAACATCCCCCTTTTTCACTCTATAAGTTACTTTCTTCTTGTCGAATTTTTTTGAAGTTGCAGTTTCATTTTCAGAATTCTTTTTTATTTCATTTGTTACTATCTCAGAAGAATCTATTGGAGCTTGCTGAATTGCAACGGGAGAAAATTCTGTACTCTTTGGTATCGTATTATATAATGAATCTCTTAAAAGTGAAAACTGTTTGCTCTTATTTTTTGGAAGTTTTATCCAATACCCTTCAATATTATAAGGAATAATATCTTTCTTAAACACAGGATTTAATTTTCTTAATTGCTCCAAAGAAATTTCAAGAGTGGAAGAAATTTGTTGAAACGAAAGCCATCTATTTACGAGCACACTATCAGCATCAACAAACAAATCTAAATTTACCGGTTTTATTCCGTGCTCACGATAAAAATTCATGATATAAACCGCAGCGATATATTGAGGATATAAATCTTTTGAAGCAGTTGGAATATATGGATAAATATCCCAAAAATATAAACTGTTGCCGCCCATTCTAATGCACTTATTTAACATCACCGGAGAGCAACCATAAGCTGCTATCGACAATGACCATTGTTTGTAAATGCTAAACAAGTCTTTAAAGTGAGATGCCAATGCAACTGATGATTTCAAGGGGTCTCTTCGCTCATCAACAAATGAATTTATTTTAAGCTTATACATTTTTGACACGTTATAGCTCATCATCCAAATGCCTGAAGCTCCTGATATACTTTGAGCTGCAGGGTTTAGTTCAGAAATAGCCACAGCAAGATATTTTAAATCGGTTGGAATATTTTTGCTTCTAAGAGTCCTTTCAATCATTGGAAAGTAATACTTACTTAATCCAATTAATTCACGCGTTTTTTCAGGATTATCAAGATATGCATCAATATATCTTTTTACTTCGGAATGGTACGAAAGTTCAACGGGAGATTTAATAGTTGCAAGTCTGCTTATATATTGTTCTTCGGTTCCCTTTTGTTGAGCGCCTGCATTAAACGAAACTGTAATAAGCAGAAAAAATATAATATGAGTTATCTTCATTAAATATTTTGATTAGATGCCTTAAAAAGCATCAATTGAATTAAATTTTTTTGGCAAACTGCAACAATTCTCCTTCACTGAAATTCGCACTCATCAATTGTAATCCCATTGGCATTCCATTGCTATGGTTGCCTACAGGAATTGATATGGCAGGATTTCCCGAAATGTTTGCATGAACAGTGAAAATATCGGCCAGATACATTGCCACCGGATTACTCACCTTTTCTCCTAATTTGAATGCAGGAGTAGGTGTAGTTGGAGAAAGAATGAAATCATAATTTGATAATATCTCATTTGTTTTTTCCTGAACCAACCTTCTTACTTGTTGTCCTTTTGTATAATATGCATCAAAAAATCCTGAAGAAAGAACAAATGTTCCGAGCATGATTCTCCTTTTTACCTCTGCTCCAAAACCTTCACTTCTTGATCGCTTAAAAGTTGTTTCAAGGTCAGAAATATTTTTGCTTCTATAGCCATAACTTAATCCTGAAAAACGAGACAAATTTGAAGATGCTTCAGCAGTAGTGAGAACATAATAAACAGGTACTAAAAAATCGAGATAAGGAAAACTAATTTCCTCCACAATATGACCTTCTTTTCTTAGCAGTTCAATCTTATCGAAAGTAACTTTTTTGATTTCCTCATCAATACCTTCGTGTTCAATACATTCTTTGATATATGCAATACGATATTTTTTTTCTGCAATAAAATCTTTAGTATAAGAAGGAACTACTTTGTCTGAAACTGTTGCATCAAAATCATCTTTTCCCGAAATCACTTCCATGATGATTTGCATGTCATCAATGCTTTTTGTAATTGGGCCAATTTGATCAAAAGATGAAGCATAAGCTAATAGTCCCCAACGTGAAACTCTTCCATAAGTTGGTTTCAACCCATAAAGCCCACAAAATGCAGCTGGCTGACGTATCGAACCACCGGTATCTGAACCTATAGAAGCCAAACACATATTTGACTGAACGGCAACAGCAGCTCCTCCTGATGAGCCACCGGACACTCTTGTATTATCGGCAGCATTTAATACCGGGCCATAAGGTGATGTTTCATTTGATGCGCCCATGGCAAATTCATCACAATTGCATCTACCTATGATAATAGCATCTTCGGCAAGTAATCGCTCAACAACTGTTGAAGAATAAATTGATGTAAATCCTTCCAGAATTTTTGATGATGCAGAAACGTGATGATTTTTAAAACAGATATTATCTTTAATTGCGATTACCATTCCCGCAAGTTTTCCAGCTTTCCCAGCTTTCATTTTCGCATCAACTTCCTCGGCTCTTAAAAGTGCCTCTTCATCGAAAACCTCAAGAAAGGCATTTAAGTGCCCGTTCTTTTGAATGGTATCGAGATAAAATAAAACGAGTTCTTTCAAGCGTATTTTACCCGAAAGAACATCGCGCTGAATGCTCAGTAAATTGTTATAACTCTCCAAGATCTTGATTACTTGTTATCAGCTTCTTTGGTAGCTTCCTTTTCCTTCATCCCGTCTTCGATCTGTTTTTTAACGTTACCTTTTGCATCGTTAAATTCACGAATACCTTGACCTATTCCACGCATAAGCTCAGGAATTTTTTTACCGCCAAACAACAATAAAATTGCAAGAATGATTAAGATCATTTCTGACCCGCCTAGTCCAAACATAATGTTATAATTTAAGCTGACAAATTTAGCCTAATATTTGATTTTACGAATTAAAAAGTTTGGCCTATAAAAAAGTGACTCAATAATGATTCTTCGTTTTAGGAAACAAAGATAAACGTTTGTAATAGGTGAATAAAAAAATATATCTAATCATTTTATAATACCATTTTTACGATTAACCTTGCACGGCCTTAGAAAAAAATACTCTATTAATCATATTTAGAAAATAAAGTAAAATTAGATGACAACCCAAGTTATGTATCAAATGATTGTAACCAAAACCGAAAGTGAAATTTTTTACATTACCATCAACAGAGAAACAAAATTAAACGCTCTCAACATTCAAACTTTAAGTGATATTAAAAATGCTGTATTAAGCATTTATAATGATACGAACGTGAGAGGTGTTATTATTACAGGTGCTGGTCCTAAAGCTTTCGCAGCAGGTGCCGACATTGAAGAGTTTTCACAATTTGATGTTGAAAAAGGTACCAGATTAAGCTCTGAAGGACATGCTGTTTTAAAAGCAATTGAGCATTGCCCTAAACCTGTAATAGCTGCTGTAAATGGATTTGCTCTTGGAGGAGGAAACGAATTAGCAATGGCATGTCATTTTAGAATTGCAGCCGAAAATGCAAAGTTCGGCCAGCCTGAAGTAAGCCTAGGAATAACACCGGGATATGCAGGCACACAACGTCTTGCACAACTTATAGGTAAAGGACGTGCACTTGAATTATTAATGACAGGTGAGAGTATCAATGCAGCTGAAGCATTACGTTTAGGTTTGGTAAATCATGTTGTTCCTGCTGATCAATTAATCTCAAAGTGCGAAGAAATCTTAAACAAAATAAAGACTAAATCACCTTTAGCTATTTCGTCAGTTATACGTTGTGTAAACGCATTCTACGAAAAGAAAGTTGATGGAAATGATGTTGAAATAAATGAATTTGGAAACTTTTTTGGTTCTGAAGATTTTAAAGAAGGGACACAGGCATTTTTAAATAAACGTCCTGCTCATTTTAAAGGAAATTAATATTTCAATTATCTTTTCGCATAAAAAAACTGCACAAATATTTGTGCAGTTTTTTTATGATCGATTCAAAGTTTTTATCAAACAGTAAATTTTGTGAAAGATTAATGGGCAACAATAAATTTACGCTGCTCAGTTATTTTACCATTTTGCTCAACACTAAAAATATAAATTCCGTTTTTCATATCAGCAGTATTTATTTCTGAATGCACTGCATTAATTTCTTTTACATATATTTCTTTCCCTATCAAATCATAAATATGAATGATGGCATCTTTTGCCGTTACAAAATCGATTTTTAACATTTGATCCGAAGGTATTGGATAAATATTCATCTGATTATCTTTTGATGAAATTTCTTTCACCGCAGTTGATCCGTTTTCAAAAGAAATTGTAATTCCGCTTTTCCAAACACTGTTCGTGGCATCCCAATCGTATGCTGTAAAAGATTTGGTTTTTCCGGAAGGAGCATCTATTACAAAATAATATTTTTGCTTAATGGTATTAACAGCCGTAACGGGATCCGTATTCCAAACCAACATACTATCTAGTTTTGTAGAGTAAAAATACTGTACATATCCTGATTGTTTCCAAGTTGAAGTTGCGCTAACCCAATCGTAATTGGTAAATTTATCTCTTTTCCCAGCTACATAAGTTATTACCATTTTGGAACTTGGTGTCCATGTATTATTACTCCAAATAAAATCAGAAGTCAAATCAGGATTTGCACCATTATAGTGAATTACATGTTTTGCAACATTTGTCCAAGCTCCGCTAATCGAATCTTGCCAAAACACAGCAGTATCATTTGTACCATCACCTTGCCAGGTCTCGTTTCTCCAATTAAACCAAGCAGTAGTATTTTTTAATTGTTTTTGAGTTGATGCTGTAAAAACATTACCTGTACGACTTCCTGTTGATTTGTACTGGTCCATGTTAACATTAAATGGTGGAGGAGTTGCTGTTTGAATACTTGTGAGATAACCATTAGCATCCTTTGTTGATACAATGTTATACAAGGTGTAACCTGATGCAGACCAAGTTTCATTTAAATGAGGAACAGCAAAATAAATAAATGTGTTGTTCCACAAACTTGCGGGGTGAATTTGAGCCTGAGAATTAAGTGCGAAACAGGCTACTGTAATAGATAGTAGAGTTTTAATTTTCATACTTTTAAAATTAGTTTCTCAAAAATATTTAAGAATTTGAACTAACTAACACATGTTATGTATGAAGTAGTTTTAACTATTTCTGTGGGCAATTATCGCAATACATCTTTTTTATGTGGAGATTTTCAAAAAATTTGAATGACACTTTTGATTGATTAAACAAGTCGCAAAAAATATCAGGATTTGTTTTTTGGAAGAGTCTGAATATTGGAAGATATTCCTTTTCAAAAGTTGGAACACCTGAGGCTTTCCCAAAATATAAAATTCTCAAACAATATTCTTTGCATAGATTTTTATCATTAACATCAACATCATTAATGTGATCAAGTAGAACTTGTGCTGCGATATCAAAATGTTTAAGATCTGCATAAAAATCGGCAAGTGTTAATGATTCTAAAACCGGACTATTTTTAGAAAGTTCTTTTACACTGGCATATGTTTCAGGTTTCTTGCTTTTATGAATATCATGATTAATAATAAAAAATCGTGCATTAATAATATTTCTGATCTTAACAGGTATTAAGGATGTATTTATTGAGCCATATAGAGAAGCTAATATCTGCAACTCTTCTCTCCGTTGGTCTTCGGGTAAATCTGCCGATGCATTTAATTTTAAAACTAAATAATTGTATTTTACTATTGGGCTTTCAGGAGCAAGTTTTCTTAATTCTTCAAATCGTTTTATTCTTTCCTTTTCATCTTTAATAAAAACTGCTTTATTGGAATGAAGTGAAATAAATTTAGGCTCATCAGGAATTTTTATAGATTGAAAAACTTCGCTCGTCATTTTTCCATTCTGTAATAAATTAATCATTGCTGCTTGATTACTTAATGCACGTTTCAAATCTCTTTTATCAAGTGCTTTATTAAATCGATATATCCAATAATCATCTTCTTTCAATCTTTTAAGGTCGAATGCTACCTTCATTTGTATCGTAGCAAAGCGTTCTTCAACTAAAAGTCCTTCAATTTTATGAAGCAAAACGGTGTCAGTATTCAGTCTTTTATTTACTTGCCTTGGACTACTATCAGCAAGGAAATACCAATTTGTTAGAAGTATTTGTTTTTTAAAAATGTCCCACGAATTTCCTGTTTTTACAGTATAATTTATTTTGCTTCCTGATTGTTTTTGTTCCAATACTCTTACAATACTCGCGGCTCTTTTATTTTGCAAGTCTACATTTCTTAAACTGTCTCCTTCCATTGAAGAATATGCAACAATATCAATATTCTGAATGATAAAATTAGGCTCATTTAAACTATCGATGAAAGGTGAAATATCTTCTTGTCTATAGTCAAATTTATTTTTTTCAAATGGGATGCGAAAACTTAATTGTTTGTATTCCATAAATGGCTCAATCAATCTCGTGGCTTGTGTATCAATAATTACAGGCAGATCTTCGTACGTTACCGTTTTAAAATAAGGTTTTAGTCTATTGAGTTTATCATAAAAACTCCATACATCGCATTTCACTTTTTCATCACAATATTTTGCAGCTTTCAAGCCTACTTCAAAATTATTTGAAAATCCTTTTGGCAGTTTATCAATCATCAAATCACCTTTAGCGCTAAGTTGAGAAAGGGTGATTGGATGTAATCCTATTTCCAGACCTGTTTGAGCAGAACTTCCAACCGAAATATTATAACTTGTGTTGCATGGAAATTGAGAGAGTTCAATGATATAAACTAAGAGGCGGTCATTATTATCTTCAATAAGTGTTCGAACATTTTTTTCGGTATTGATAAAATATTTTTTGAAATCTTCTTTCAGATATAACTTATTTTCCTTGATGTAAAATCCTTTATCAATATCAACTTTGCTGTAAATTTCTTTCAAGTCTTCATACTGTCCGCACACAGTTCCATCATCACATTTCCCAAACAAACAATTAATCTTGCATCCCATTCTTCTAAGCCACCAATGAAGTGCAAATGTTCTTGCAACGTATGATTTATCAAGCTCTTTACTATGAGCTGCAGTATTATTGATGATATTGATATCGCCCATCACAATACAGAAAAAAACTTTATTGGTGAGCGGATCGAAAGATGTACCTACACCGAGATAATAAAGATCTGCTCTTAGAAAAATTTTTCTGAAATTTACCTTGTTCAACTTCTTAAAAACCTTTTCGAGAATTTGAGCCTCTGAAAGTGTATGGCCTTTTCCAACTGCTATTTCCGATAAAATTATTTCCTGAGGAACTCCGTCTTTTATTCCACCATAAAAAGACACCCTCAAAGAAGCGTTACTTTTTTTCAATTCTTTTTGGAGGGGTGTTTCCTGTTTTATTTCCGAACAATAATTTGCCTGATCTTGTGCAGCTTTATCAACTGCATCAGCATCTAGCATAGCCTCTTGACCATTTGCTATTCGTTGCTCATTAATATAATTATAAATACCGGCTTGTAAGGTATCGGTATTTACATCTTGAGCTAAAACAATAGATGAAATGATTAAAGAAACAAGTAATAAAAAAGTGCTTTTATAGTATATTTTTTTCAAGGGTTTCTGAAATTACTTTTCCAAAGTAAAATAATGCATCCTCTCAAATCAAAATTGTTTCCAACCATAGCGTGTAATTATCTATAAACAATTGCCATAAAACATCATTTCTTACTTAATTTCGCATTTCAAATTTTTACACAAATGACATCAATCAACTTTTTAGATCAACTTGGGATAACAGAAATCAACCATGGAACATCAACAGGAACGCTGCATTTTTCGGCTTCTGACGCAAAAGTGATAGAGAGTTTTTCGCCAACAGACGGAAAACTTATTGCTAAAGTAAAATGTACTTCAAACGAAGAGTATGAAAAAGTAGTCACTACTGCACAGCAAGCGTTCATAACTTGGAGAAAAACTCCAGCTCCAAAACGTGGCGAAATTGTTCGTCAGATTGGAGAAAAACTTCGTGAGTTTAAAGAGCCTCTTGGAAAATTAGTTTCCTATGAAATGGGAAAAAGTTTGCAAGAAGGACTTGGTGAGGTTCAGGAAATGATTGATATCTGTGATTTTGCAGTTGGATTATCCCGACAATTATATGGATTAACCATGCATAGTGAGAGGCCCAATCATCGCATGTACGAACAGTATCACCCACTTGGAGTTGTAGGCGTTATTTCAGCCTTTAATTTCCCAGTAGCCGTTTGGAGTTGGAATGCTGCATTGGCTTGGGTTTGTGGTGATGTATGTATTTGGAAACCTTCTTCAAAAGTTCCGCTTTGTGCTGTAGCTTGTCAGAATATTATTTCAGCTATTTTAAAAAAGAATGATATCCCTGAAGGTGTGAGTTGTTTAATTACCGGAAACCCTGTTGGAGATTTAATGAACAACGATCAAAGAATTCCTCTGGTTTCGTTTACGGGCTCAACACGAATTGGAAGACATGTTTCATCAACAGTTGCACAACGTTTCGGTAAAACTATTTTGGAATTGGGAGGCAATAATGCCATTGTCGTTTCAGAATTTGCTGACCTTAAAATGGTTTTAACAGGTGCAGTTTTTGGTGCGGTTGGTACAGCAGGACAAAGATGTACTTCAACCCGAAGATTGATTATTCATGAAAATATTTATGATAAAACTCTCGATGTTTTGAAAAAAGCTTATGGTCAATTAAAAATCGGAGATCCATTGGATTCAAATAATCATGTTGGTCCGTTGATTGATAAAAAAGCCGTTGAAGATTATTTGAATGCAATTGGAAAAGCAAAAAATGAAGGTGCCAAAATAATTGTTGAAGGTGGTGTGATAGATGGTAAAAATTATGAAAGCGGATGCTATGTAAAACCTTGCATCATTGAAGCAAAAAACGAATTTCATATTGTTCAGGAAGAAACATTTGCTCCAATTTTATATGTGATGAAATATAAAACTATTGATGAAGCAATTGTAATGCAAAACAATGTACCTCAAGGTTTATCGTCATCCATTTTCACAAACGATATGCGCGAAATGGAATTATTTCTTTCAACAGCAGGTTCGGATTGTGGAATTGCAAACGTAAATATCGGAACGAGTGGTGCAGAAATCGGTGGTGCTTTTGGTGGAGAAAAAGAAACTGGCGGTGGCAGAGAAAGCGGTTCTGATGCTTGGAAAATATATATGCGCAGGCAAACAAATACCATTAATTACGGAACTGATCTTCCTTTAGCACAAGGCATAAAATTTGACATCTAACGGTAAGCACTTTGAGTAATCTATTCTATAAATCATTTGATAGAAATTAGATTCAATTAGTAATCTCACTGAACTGAATATTTTTTTTGGTACAACATTTGAATTCTACGGAAAATGAAAAAGTATTTTTTAGCATCCGCATTTTGTATTATTTCTACTTATGCGTTCAATCAACAAACACCTTTTGAAGATAAAAACATTAAGCCCTTTGAATTTCGAAAGGTTGAAAATAAATCATTTACTTATGGCGAGAAACTTGAGTATCGCTTGCATTATGGCCCGATCAATGCAGGTTATGCAACACTTGAGATTGGAAAAAATGCTGTGATCATTGACGGTCGCAGAACCATGAATATTAAAGTAAGTGCAAGATCTTCAAGAATGATTGATGTGTTGGTGAACAAAATACGCGATGATTATGAAACTTATTTGGATGAAGAATCTATGTCGCCTTTAAAGTTTACCAAAACTGTAGAAGAAGGAAAATATAAGGACTCAGATTTTGCATTATTTAAACCTGAAAACGGAAAGGTTAGTGCTAAAAAAGGTTCAGTTGATGGCGATCCTTATTTGCAAGATTTGGTGAGCGTTTATTATTGGACAAGATTATGGGATGTTACAAATGCAAAAATCGGTGATGTTTATCCAACAGTTTTTTACCTTGATGGAAAAATATATAACTACCATTTAAATTTTTTAGGACGAGATATTATTGATACCGACTTGGGTAAATTTCGCTGCTTAAAAGTTCGACCTTTGGTTAAAAAAGGTTCATTATTTAAAAGTGAAGATGCACTAACTATTTGGGTGAGCGATGACGACAATCATGTTGTGCTAAAAGTTGAATCTGAGATAATGGTTGGAGCAGTTGCTATGACTTTAACAGGTTTTGAAAATTTAAAAAATCCTGTAAGTTCTAAAATTTCTGACTAAAATATTTTTCAGAAACACCATTTCACTTCCTTTTATTTTTTGAAGTTGATGTCTTTTTTAAAACTCAAATAGAGCGAATAAGAATAATCGAATAACTTATTTTTCATGTCATACACCGGCTCGAAACGTGCGGTCAAAAAAAGATTTCCAAAAAGTGGTTGCTCTCTCATTAATCTCACAAAAAGCAATTCTCTATTCTTTTCTGTGTACAAAGGAACATCAACAGATTGCGATTGATAGATATAACTTCCACGTGGTGCCAAATAATTATTTCCATTCCAATAACTAAACATCATATCAATAATTTTTGATTTGATTAAAGCATTTGCATAATATCCGTTTCCATTTCTAAAAGGAAAAGCTCCGGAATTACTTGTTTCATTATAAGAAGTAAAATATCCATCTAAGCGAAGTTCATTTATGAATTGATTGGTATATTTTTTTGATAACCTCAACCCTGCAGCTGCATTCAACTGAACAGTTAAATTGCCGGTATCAGTAGTAATTTGACCACCATGATGATGAATGGTTAACTGCAATGGAACAGCAATACTAAATCCATTTTGTGAAGAATATAAAGTGGTAAGATTTGAAATTCCTGCTGTTAGAATTTCTTTTGATGAAGAACCTCTTTCAATAAAATTCTCCCAATTAATCCAAGCATCAAAAAATTGTTTGGGACCATCATATTTTATCTGAGCACCGTTTTCAATTCTCTTTGTAATTACACTTTCAATATTATACATCGGTTCAATTAAACGATGGCATAATGCACCTTCAAGAGTTCCAAATAAAAATGAAAAATGATTGTTTTTGATTTTTAGTGTAAACGTTGGAATTGCTTGTGTATATGGATTTATTCCTCCAAAATCATTTCGTAAATAAACTCCTGCTTCTAACTTAACATGTTGGTTTGATTGATAAAATAGTTTTGGTTGAAGTTGATAACCAAAGAGCGTTCTACCTTGTTCGACATTGTTAAAATATTCAGTATTTCGCATATAACTGAACACAGAAAAACTAGTTCCAAATGCATTGCTGTCTTTTTCAGAAACTGAAATCTCATCACGCAAAAAAGTATTATCGATTTGAGCGTAAGTAGAATGAAAAAATAAAAAAGTAAAAATAAAAAATAACGAATGTCGAACACCGAATAATGAATATCGAAATCTTAAATTTTTTGAATTCATCATTTACAAATCCATTGCATTAGCAACCAGTTCGGCAATATCTTTCACTTCAATATCCTGTTCTTTGTTATGATGTTTTACTCCATCACGAAGCATGGTCATGCAAAACGGACAAGCAGAAGCAACAATAGTTGACTCAGTTTTTATGGCATCATCAATACGTTCAACGTTCACTTCTTTATCGCCTTTTTCGGCTTCTTTAAACATTTGCGCACCACCGGCACCACAGCATAAACCGTTGGCTTTTGCACGGGTCATTTCAACAAGTTCAGCATCTAATTTTACAATAATATTTCGTGGTGCTTCATAAATATTATTTGCTCTTCCGAGATAACACGAATCGTGATAGGTAATTCTCTTTCCTTTAAAAACTCCGCCTGCAATTTTTATTTTGCCTTCGTCTAATAATTGATTGATTAAAGTGGTGTGATGCACCACTTCGTATACCCCACCGAGTTTGTCGTATTCATTTTTTAAAGTATTGAAACAATGAGGACAAGCGGTAACAATTTTTTTTACGTTGTATGCATTTAACACCGAAATATTTTGCATCGCCATCATCTGAAATAAAAATTCGTTCCCGGCACGTTTTGCAGGATCTCCGGTGCAACTTTCTTCAGTTCCTAAAATGGCAAATTTCATTCCTGCATGATGCAAAATTTTTGCAACCGCCTTTGTAATTTTTTGTGCACGTTCGTCAAAACTTCCTGCACATCCAACCCAAAAAAGTATTTCTGCTTCTTCGCCTGATGCCAACATTTCGGCTAAGGTTTTTACTTTAAATTCACTCATATAAAAATTAAACATTAAAAATTAAAAAGTGAAAATACTGTTTAGTGTTTTTCATTTCTTAATCCGTTTTTAGTATGATATTATTTGCTGCTTTAATCGTTGAAATTTAAACGTTTCGTTTACTAAAGCTTTTTTAATTATTGTTTGACTTAATTTTTTAATTTTAATTTAGGCTTTTTAATTTAGACTTTTTAATTTTACCCTTCCTCTGTCCATTTTGCTCTGTCCATCGGAGAGAATTGCCAAGGTGCTTGATTGTTTTCTAAATTGTTAAACATCGCATTTAATGATTGTGGTGCTGCGCTTTGCTCCATCACTTTAAACCTTCGCATCTCCACAATTATTTCCATCGGGTTGATGTTTATCGGGCAAGCATCAACACATGCATTACAGGTATTACATGCCCATAATTCTTCTTCGCTTACATAGCTGTGAAGATTTTTTTCATCGTCAACAAACGTTATGTTTTTATCAATATTTTTTCCTACTTCTTCTAATCTATCTCGTGTGTCCATCATCACTTTTCGTGGCGATAATTTTTTCCCGGTTTGATTTTGCGGACAAACACTTGTACATCTCCCGCATTCGGTGCAGGTATATGCATCCATTAAATTTTTCCAACTAAGATCAAAAATATCTTTCACACCAAAACTTGTTGGAGGTTGATAACCTTGGGGAGTTGCAGCACTTGGGTCAAGCATTAGTTTTACCTCCTGTGTTACCGAGTCCATATTTGTTAATTCGCCTTTTGGTTTCAGGTTCGAATAATAAGTATTGGGGAAAGCAAGTATCACATGAAAGTGTTTACTGAAAGGCAAATAATTCATGAACAGAAAAATTCCGATGATGTGAAACCACCAGCACATTCTCTCAAACAGTATTAAAGTAGCTGTAGAAAAATGAAACGATTGATATAGCGGAACTATAAATTGACTAATTGGGAACGACCCAACATGAGTTCCTTCCTCAGCTTGAATCATTTGATCGAAAGCATTCATTTTGAGTAATGCTGCCATCAATACTATTTCTATAAATAAAATAGTTGCTGCATCCTGCATCGGAAAACCTTTTAATTCGGGACTGGTGAAGCGTTTTATTTTTAAAACAAATCTCCTCGTTAAAAAAATAATACATGAAACAAGCACAGCAAATGCAAGAATCTCAAAAAATCCTATCGCTAAATCATACACAGGACCGAAAAAAGAAAGTGCACGATGTGTTCCAAAAATTCCGTCAATAAAAATCTCAAGCACTTCAATATTGATAAGAATAAAACCTGTGTAAACAATAAAATGTAATACAAAAGGTACCGGCCGAACCGCCATTTTTGTTTGTCCAAAAGCCACACGCAGCAATGTTTTCCATCGTTCAGCTTTATTATCACTGAGGTCGATATCTTTGCCAAGCAAAATGTTTCTGCGGATTTTGCCAACATTTTTTGCAAAGAAATAAATGGCAACTGAAGCCATTACAACGAAGAGAATTTGTTGAATCATAATAAAAACTTGTGATACAATATTAAGAAGAAACTCCAAACTTGCAGTGCTTCAGAAATAAATTCAATAATTTTTTTGCACAGAAAAAATATTCAGATACATTTGCACTCCCTTAAAAAGGGTGATATAGCTCAGTTGGTAGAGCAGCAGACTGAAAATCTGCGTGTCGCTGGTTCAATTCCAGCTATCACCACACTAAAAACCTCTCAGATACTTGAAATTCAAGATATTTGGAGGTTTTTTTATGACATACAAATCACTTGCTATCATTATTTTGAGAGAAACTATTGAAGTAATTGCAGCTTTTTAAGAATCACGAAACAAAAAAGGAGAGCCATTTGTCCCTCCTTCGTCTTATAAGTAATAATACTGTTGTGCTGTTTTAATTGAATTCTCTTGCCAATTTTAGTCTACGCTATTAGTTTGTTCAATTCTATC
>CAIUEQ010000078.1 GCA_903898215.1 uncultured Bacteroidota bacterium
TAAAAATGGTTTTTCTGGTTTTAATTCTTGAAAATTCACTGATTTTAATGAACTATCTGACAGGAAATCATATTTCATTTCTCGTTTACCATACAAATCAAAATGAAAAACTTTACCTAATTCGTTTGCCTTTTTCTTTCCTGTTTTTACAAAAATATTAATGGAAACACCTTGCATAATATCAAATACATTTACATCGGCACTTCCATCTGGTGCGGTTTCTTTTTTCTTGCTGTTGCCGTGTAAATCAATCGTATAAATTTTGTCGTAGGTTTTTAGTAAATGCCATCGCATACCACGAAAAGTAGGATTATCTAAAAACCCGTGAGGATTGATAAACGCCAAAACGCCACTTCCGTTTTTCTCAATGAAGTGTTGACCGTACCGCAAGAATTTTACATAGTCGTCATTCAGCCAATGTTTACGTTCATTAAAATGAACGCCATCAACATATTTGTAATCTTCAATCAGTTTGCTAATCCATTCACCATTGTTTGAAGATATTCCGCTGTATGGCGGATTTCCAATTACACACATTACTGGCGTATCTCTTTTAATGTGATTGGCTTCGTTGGCTTCTGTGCTTAACCAATTGGCAAATAAAGTTCCTGTGTCGGGGTGACTTTCTTCTAAACTGTTGGTCAGATACACTCTAAACCTTTGGTTGGTTGTTGGTTTGTAGCCTGTTTCAGTTAAAAGTAAATCTAATTTTAAATGTGCCATTGCATAACTTGCCATCAGCAACTCAAATCCATTGAGGCGAGGCAATAAATGCGTTTCTACATAATTGCTCCAAATGCCTTGTTGTCCTTCAAACTTTTTGTGAATGTGTTTTATGGTTTCGGCAAGGAAAGTACCTGTTCCTGTGGCTGGGTCAAGTATTTGCACTTTGTGAACTTCCTGTTCTGTCTTTTTTCCTTGTACATCAACTTTTATTTTAGTTTTACTACTGTCGGCAAGTCCTTGCGGTAAATCAAATTCGGTTTTTAAAATATCGTCAACTGCCCGAACAATAAAATTTACAACTGGTGCAGGTGTATACCAAACGCCACGAGCCTTTCGCAATTTCGGGTCGTACTCACTTAAAAATGTTTCATAAAAATGGATGATAGGATCTTCCATTTTTGTTGACTTTCCGTAATTTTTTAAAATTTCTTCAACATTACAGGCTAAAAATATTTCCACCAAACTATCTACAATCCATTTAATACGGTCGTCAATGTCAGGACCAGCAATGTAACCAAACAATTTGCGTAAAAATGGATTTGATTTTGGAATTAATTCAGCGGCTTCTTGTCGGCTAAATGTTGGTAAAGTTGGGTCGTGTAATCGAGCCGCAAACATTCCGTAAGCAATAGTTTGAGCATATACATCAGCAAAACCTTTAGGTGTAATGTCGTGTATGAGAATTTGCTTAAAGGCGTTCATCTGGTCTTTAAGAGTGCTATTTTCATTGTGAGTTTCGTCACTTGTCAACGCTTTTTCAATAACATCAGAAAGAAGGCGGGCTTTGCCCGCCATCATTTCTGCCAGTTTTTTTGAACTTTTTATTGTCTGTCCTACGTGAGAACTAAAGTCTTTTATGAGATTTGTAAAAGTTGCAAAGTTGTTGGGCAACGGAACAATTTCAAATTTGTCACCCTGAGTTTGTCGAAGGGCAGCAATTGCAATTTTTGTAATAAAAATTCCGTCAATGTATAAATGGAAGTCTAAATAGTCGGTGAAAATTAAGTTGTTTAATGAAGCTTTATAACGGTCGAACTGTTCTTTGTTGCCTGTTTTCTTTGCTCCTTCAAGGTCTTTGTCGCCAATGTCCTTAGCTTCAATGAAACCTACTGGAATTTCTTTTTTAGTTAGAATGTAGTCGGGTGCTCCACAAGATTGTCTTTTGGGTTCGTTGGTCGCTCTAATTTCAGGCACTAAACTTTCTAAAAGTTGTTGCAGGTCGCCACGAAAAGTATGTTCGGTTGCATTACCAAGTTTGTATCGTTTATTTATGTTGTCAATGTATTGTTCTAATGTCATCTATTCTATTCTCAAATTTTCTAGTCCAAAGTTAGTTTTTTCTATCAGTGCGATGGCAAGGTGCGGTTGGCTGTATTTTTACAATGAAGCATATCCAACAAATAAAAGCCAATTCTTAAATCGGAAGTTGAAAGTTTAATGAAACATAAAATGCCAAAATTGTAACAGCCGAATAAATCAAGTATTCGCTGATGACCGTATATCTCGATAAATTTATTCCTTCCATCCTGCAATAAATTACCAGCATGATTTTTTCGATGAGATAAGAAATTACCGTTGCGTATGCAATACCTGAAATTCCAAAAAGGAAAATGAACCAAAATACCAATAAGCCATTTATCACGAGATAGTTTGTTGAGATCAAATAGAAAATCCTGTTCTTCATTAAACCCATGATAACAGTTTGAGGGAACAGCATTCTGCTAATAATTAACAATAAGTAAATATTAAATATTTTGTACCCTTCTATAAATTCATCATTGTATAAATACTTAAACATGTAAGGACTCACAAACATTAAAAGTATGGAAAGAGGAAACATCCATCTCATTAATTTTACACCTGAACGTTTGAGTTTATGTAAAGCTTCATCAATTTTCCCTTCCGAATTATAACGTGCAATTTCCCCACTAAAAATATTGCTCAGTGAGTTGGCAAAAATTAAAAATATTGGAAGTTCTCTTGCCCCATACCTGAAAATTGCAAACTGCTCTTCAGGGAAATTATATTTAACAATATAGCTGTTGATGTATTCCATGCTTCCGGCAAGAAGTATCGAAAACATAATGGGCATTGCCTTCATTAGAAAATCTTTACTCATGCGTGTTTGAACGCTGATGGTAGAGTATTTCATTAATAAGATGATGGTATAATTAAATTTAAACAACGATAATACCAGTAATAAATTGATGGCAAGATTCAAGGATTGTTTAAAAAACAAGGGCAAACATAAAAGGATAATTTGAGCTAAGTTAGTTACCGTTCCCCAAACAATTAATGAACGATATCTTTCTCTTAAGTAAAAAATATAATCGGTGATATAGGTTGGTGTATTTAGTAAAACTACCAATGCAAACATGTTAAAAAGATTTTGATCTCTTCCATCTTTAACACCAATAATAACCACTCCAATTGCTGCAATCATTGAAAACAACAAGAGCAGAACGAATGTATTAAAAAGAACTTTTTTCTTCTTTTCGGGATCAGCATTATTGTAGTAAGGAATAAGTGTATTGCATATTGCCGACACCCAAAAAAAAGTTAAGCTGGAGCTAACGAGTAATAAATTTTCGTATTGAGCAACCATGTGCAAACCATATTCGTGTTGATAAAGAATAGCGATTTTGGCAAGCAGAATTGAAATTAAGAAAAACGTACCATACCTCAGAAATTGGAAGATCTGCAGGCTGTTAAATTTTGTAAGTGTGATTTTTTTTATGTTCAACAATTTAATTTCAAAATTCAAATAACCACTTCCTTTATCAATTATCAAAATTGTGGCTTCTCATAAACTTACAATCTGAATATAATCAAACAATTCGCGGTACCATTATAAAAAACAAACCCCACAATTGCTTGCAGGGTTTGTATATTTAGTTGACAAATATTAATCAGCTTTTACAATTTTTCTTTTCGTAACGGAATCTCCATGTTTAATAATAATCATGTAAATACCCGAACGGTAATTGCTCAAATCGATAAGCTCTTCATTAAGGATATTTCCTTTTCCTTTTGAAATCTCAAGCAATTGTCGGCCTGCCATATCAAAAACGGTAATAACCGTTTCATCATTTGTTGCAAACTGTGCATTCATCAACACATTGCTATTGGTAGGATTTGGCGCTATGGTGATAAAATCATTTGACGAAAGATTACTGATACCAAGTTTGGATATCACCAGTGGATCTGATGTATTGCTACAGCCTAAACTATCAACTGTAACTTTATACGATCCATTTTGAGTTACTTTTATGATTCTGGCATTTGCACCACTTATCGAATTATTATTCAAGAACCATTGGTATCCGGATGAAACTGTAGAGAAGATAGTATCATGACTATTATAAATTACAGGTTTTGCCGGTGATGGTTTGATCACAATATTTGAAGCGGTGGTATCATAAGTTTTAGTTTTACAACCTGCGTTCGATTGCATGATACAAGCGATGCTGTTACCAAATAAAACCGGTGTTGTAAATTTAACACTATCACTTCCCGAAAGGGTGCCATTAATATACCATCTGTGAGAAGGTAATATACCACCATTTGAATCAACTGCTGAGAAGGTAACTGTTGATCCAGCACAAACATTTGTTGCCGATTGTGTGATATAAATTTTAGGCGTAACCGATGGCGTGATTTCCATTGCAACTCTGTTTGAGAATGCTTTGGCAGGTGTAGCACAAGCAATAGATGATGTCATTTCAAGATGAACTGTATCATTATTACTAAATGCTGCCGAAATAAATGTGGAAGAATTTGGCCCGGCATTATTTCCATTTACCTTCCATTGGTAAA
>CAIUEQ010000079.1 GCA_903898215.1 uncultured Bacteroidota bacterium
CGCATACACACACACAACCAAAAGCGTTAATTCCAATAGCAGGAAAACCAATTTTAGCACATATCATCGATTCTTTGATCAAAGCCGGAATCAACGAATATGTTTTTGTGATCGGGTATATGGGTGATAAAATTGAGAATTACATTTCTTCACATTATCCAAAAATAAAAGCTGAATACGTTATTCAAACAACAGGGCGTGGAACCGGATATGCAATTTATTTAGCCAAGGAACAGATTAAAGATGCGGGTGAAATATTAATTGTTTTAGGCGATTCGATTGTTGATGTTGACCTCGATGCTGTTTTAAAAAGTGATGTTTCGATGCTTGGTGTTAAAAAAGTTGACGATCCTCGAGTGTTTGGTGTTGCCGAATTGGATGATGAAGGTGTGATTAAACGATTGGTTGAAAAACCATCCATTCCAAAATCAAACCTTGCTTTGGTTGGATTATATAAAATTAATGAAAGCGATAAATTAATTGACGCACTGGAATATAATATTAATAATAAAGTTACAAGCCAAAACGAATACCAACTTACCGATGCATTGATGCGCATGGTTCAGCAAGGAATAAAATTTAAAACTTTTGATGTTTATAATTGGTTTGATTGCGGAAAAAAAGAAATTTTACTGGAAACCAATTCCACCCTTTTGAAGCGGTTAAATTATGATACGCTAAAATATAAATTTGAAAACACCATCATCATTGCTCCTGTTTTTATTGGAGAAAATTGTAAAATTTCAAATTCAATTATTGGCCCTAATGTTTCAATCGGAGAAAATGCTACACTCAATTACGCCATCATCAAAGATTCTATCATCGGACCATATGCGCAAATTGAATATGCCATTTTGGAAAGCTCAATTATTGGAAACGATGCGATGTACAAAGGCATGAAACAAAGTTTGAATATTGGTGATAGCACCGAAATTAATTTTGGGTAGAAAATAATAATAAACGCAGAGGCGCAGAGAACGCTGAGAAATTTTGCCGCAGATTTTCCTAGAGATATTTATTAAACAGCTCCCCTCCTTGTAGGAGGGGAAATCAATCTTTGATTGATGGGGTGGTGAATTGCTGTAAATAAAACTCACCACCTCGCCACTGCGTGACACTCCTCCTAAAATGAGGAGAACAAAAAATTACTATCGATATTTACTTTCCTTCTTTCGCTTGTGCATCTACAACGGCAATACTTACCATGTTAACGATTTCGCGAACACTGCTTCCTAATTGTAAAACGTGTGCTGATTTTTTTAATCCTAAAACTACAGGGCCAACGGCTTCGGCTGCACCTAATTCTTGCAATAATTTATAAGCAATATTTCCGGATGAAAGTTTAGGAAAAATAAATGTGTTTACAGGATCACCGCATAATTCGCTGAAAGGAAAATTCTCTCTCAGCATTTTTTGATTGAGCGCTACGTTTGCCTGAATATCTCCATCAACAACCATTGCCGGATGACGCTCTTTTAAAATACGTCTTACCTCTGCCATTTTTGTTGGAGTTTCTCCGGGTGATGAACCAAAATTTGAATATGATAATAACGCAATCCTTGGTTTGATATTAAAATTTTTCACCGCATTATAGGTAAGAATTGTAATGTCAACCAAATCTTCCTGAGTTGGATTGATGGTTACCGTTGTATCCGAAAAAAACAATGTTCCTTTATTGGTAAGCATAATATACATACCCGCAACTTTGTTAATTCCTTCTTGCTTTCCAAAAATTTGTAATGCCGGTTTTATCGTTGTAGGATAATTTTTTGTAAGTCCCGAAATCACCGCATCTGCCTCACCAAATTCAACCATCATCGGAGCAAAATAATGGCGATCGTGCATCATCTTTTTTGCTTCATATAATGATATTCCTCTGCGTTGACGTTTCTTATAAAACCACTCCGCATATTCATTTCTCTTTTCTTCTTCTTCTCTTGGATCGATGATTTTTACACCTTCCAATTTGATATTATTTTCGGCAATGATCTGAAGGATTTTTTCTTTCTTCCCTAATAAAATTGGAATGGCAATTCCTTCATCTTTTACAATTTGTGCCGAACGTAAAATTTTATAATTATCAGCTTCAGAAAATACCACACGTTTTGGATTTTCGCGAGCCTTATTTCCAATTGCCGATAAGAAATTACTTTCTTTTCCGAGTCTTGCCAACAACTTTTGACGGTACTCTTCCCAATCAGTAATTTGAATTTGAGCAACGCCCGAATCCATTGCTGCTTTTGCCACTGCCGGAGAAACAGTTGTAATCAATCTTGGGTCGAGTGGCTTAGGAATAATATACGTTTTTCCGAAGGTTACATTTTTTTCGTTGTATGCTAAATTTACAATTTCTGGAACTTGTTCTTTCGTCAATTTTGCTAAAGCACGAACAGCTGCAATTTTCATTTCCTCATTTATTTTTGTGGCACGAACATCAAGAGCGCCTCTAAAAATATATGGAAACCCTAATACATTATTTACCTGATTTGGATAATCACTTCTTCCTGTTGCAATGATGATATCTTCGCGAGAAGCAACTGCTGCTTCATAATTAATTTCAGGATTTGGATTTGCCAATGCAAACACGATACAATCTTTTGCCATGCTTTGCAACATTGCCGGTGTAACCACATCAGCTTTTGATAATCCTACAAACACATCAGCACCTTTCATTGCATCTTCGAGCGTATGTAAATTTTGTGGTGTGGCAAATTGTTTTTTTGTTTCATCAAGATTTGGTGAATCAATTCTTATCACACCTTTACTGTCGCACATCACAATATTATCTTGTTTCACTCCCAACGATATCATCAACTTTGCACAACTGATCGCAGCTGCTCCGGCACCATTATAAACAACTTTTACTTTCTCGATTTTTTTATTCATGATCTCAAGAGAGTTTAACAAAGCCGCTCCTGTGATAATGGCTGTTCCATGCTGATCATCGTGCATGATGGGAATATCCAATTCTTCTTTTAACCTACGTTCTATTTCAAAACATTCAGGAGCTTTTATGTCCTCTAAATTTATTCCACCAAAAGTTGGACTGATATTTTTTACCGTTTTGATAAACTCTTCAACATCTTTTGTATTCACTTCAATATCGAACACATCAATATCTGCAAAAATTTTAAAGAGCAATCCTTTTCCTTCCATCACAGGTTTTGAAGCCAGTGGACCAATATCTCCTAAACCTAAAACAGCAGTACCGTTTGAAATAACTGCAACTAAATTTCCTTTTGCTGTGTATTTATAAACGTCAGTTGGATTTTCTGCAATTTCTAAACATGGCTCGGCAACACCGGGTGAATAGGCTAAACTAAGATCTCGTTTTGTATTGGTAGGTTTTGTTGGAACTACTGAAATTTTTCCGGGAGGAAATTTGCTATGATACTTTAATGCATCTTCTCTTAATGTCGACATGATAACAGAATTAAGCTGCAAGAATAAAACTTATTCTGATGAATAAATATGAATTGTATCAGGAGATGATTTTCGGAGTTTTAGAAGCAGAGGCCACGTAAGAAAAATTAGCTGTCATTTATTTGGTGAAGGATGACTCTTGCAAAACCGGGTGTAAATATTTATAAATGTATTTTGATCTGTTGATTACACACAATAACACCGAAGGTGTGATAGTATTGTAAAATTTATTTTGCAAAAAATTAAATAAAACCCTGAAAGGGTGAAATAAATAATGTCAACCCTCCGGGTTTTGTATGAACATTCCTTCTTAGTACTACAATAATTTCATCCCTTCGGGATTTCAAATCATGGGGATATTCATATGATTAATTACATCTATTGAATATTGCAAAATATTCAGCGTCTCTTTAGCTATCGGGATCTACGATAAAAAACAATTCTATTAAAACTCATCACCAGCGTGACACTCGCGAGAACTTCAGGTAATTTAAAAAATTTAACCGCAACGAGCGCAATGTTTTCGCAAAGTGCGCAAAGTTTTATCTTCATCTGCAAATTTTCAAATCATCACATTTACACATCATCACATTTACACATCATCAAATCTGCACATCATTCTTTAAAAATCTTTCTGCTTAACAATTTTCCATCGGCAGTAATATTGACAAAATAAATTCCTGTTTTTAATTCTGAAACATCGATGGCGTTTGCTAATTGCGTAAGCATTCCGTGCATCAATAATTTTCCATTCAAATCCATTACATCGTAAGTGGTTTGGAAATATTTTTGTGTGAAATCTATTTTCAAATAATCTTTAACAGGGTTAGGATAAATTTTTATCTGATCATTCAATTTACTTTTTTCGTCAACTGCTTCGTGAATAGATTGAATTTTATTACTAAAAATTCCTGCACCATAAGTTGCCACAACAAACATTCCATCTATTGCTCTAAAATCCATCATCATCACAATATTATTTCCAATGATATCCGAAGATTGGTTGGTCCATTTTGTTTGCATTCCGTTTAAAGTTTTTGTGGCATACAAACCGGTACTTGTTCCAACAAAATAAATTAAACTATCGCCAACATTTGCTATGGTCATCCACCTACACGAAGGACCATTTCCTGTGCCATCAATATTTTGTTCTAAATTACCTGAAACTGCTGTCCACGCTGCTCCTGAATTAACCGAATAAAAAACACTCAGCACTCCGTAATTGGTAAACACCACAAATAATTTTGAAGTATCGGTTGGATGTTGAACGATGCAATTGATATATGCATTTGCAGGAAAATTTGTTCCCGAAATATTTTGAGGAACAGATGAATTTGAAGACGCATTTCTTAGCCTGAATAATTTTCCTTTTTCGGTTGCGTAAAACAAAATATCAGATTGGTTTTTTGAACTCAACATTGCTGTAATTCCTTCTGTTGAATCTGCCAATTTTGTATTTATTAATTCATTCCAATTTGTTAAAACTGCAGTACTGTCAAGCTGAGTGTGTAATGGAATTTGTGAAACATCATCATTGCGCCAAATCCTGTCGCCATTAGGGATATAAAGCTTTTTCCAATTATTTGCATCCGGTGTAAAAGGATTAATAAATTGATAATTATTTTTATTCAACCCATTTGGATCGATACGCGCTGATTGCGTTTTATTTCCATTTGCATCAAGTATCACTCTAAAAACTCTTCCTTGTTGTGTCGACATATATGCTTCGGTTGCGTTTGGTGCAACAAAGCAAAAACTCCCATCCGAACTAAAAGGTTGCGTCCACGATGAATATAAATTTTGGTTGTTGGTATAATACGTTCCGTTATCCTGCAAGCCACCGATGATCACGTCATTTGTAGATGTATGATCCATTGCAACCGAATAAAATTGTGTACACAAATAACCATGGTTTAATTCTGTCCAAGCAATTGTTGGAGCAAGATTATTTGTTGTAATAGAAATTCCTCCATCGTGAACGGAGATCATTTTTGCAGGATTAGATGGATAAAAAATTACACCATGATTATCGGGATGATGGTTCGGATAAACTTTATAATCCGGTCGTGCAGTATTTACATCATAACCACCCACCCACGTTGTTTTAGTTGTAGTTGCAAATCCATCGGTTGAGCGATACAAATTTGCTCCGCCTAAAAACACTACATTCGGATCATCAGGTTTTACTTTTACACTTAAACAATATCCTTGCTGAGAAATAAAATCTCCAAAATCACCACCAAGAGTTGGAATGTTTGCACTTCTGTCAATCCATACACCACCGGCACCAGAGCCATTTCCGCTTACATAATTATATTTCCATAAACTATTCCACTCTTCAGTTTTTTCGAAGTTCAATGATTTTTTTCCGCTTCCCGGTGAGTATGCTGCAAAATAAATTTGCTTCTCATCTGATGGTGAAATGCCAATAACAATTCGTTGTGTTGTTGAAACAAAAAATGAAGGAGAAATATTTGTCCAAGTATTGCCATTATCTGACGAGCGCCAAATTCCTGCACTCGAAGTTCCTGTTGAAAGTGTTGCATAAACAATTCCTGTTGGAGTTACAGCCACATCACTCCAAAGACTTCCACCACCGCCTTTTTTTGGAGAGAAAGTTTTACCTCCGTCATTGCTTCTCCAAATCCAATTATACGTTGCCACAAAAATCACATCCAACGAATCAATTGCCGGATTGATTGCAACATTATGCACTACCGACCAGCTATTATAAATTCCACCGGGAGTTGTTGTTGTTGCCGAAAGTTGCTTCCATGTTATTCCCTGATCGGTTGATTTATACACTCCGTTTCCTGAAAAAAATGCACCGGGAATACTTGCTCCATAAAGTTCTCCGGTACCTGCATACCAGGTATTTGTTTTCCCTGTTCGGGTATCTTGAGCTAAACAAGTAATGTTTGATGTTTGTGCACTGTCGATACAATTACTCCACGAAACTCCTGCATTTATACTTCGCCAAAAACCACCCATTGTTGATGCAGCAAGTAAAATATTTTCGTTTGTTTTATCAATTACAACAGCACGTGTTCGTCCGCCAACATTCCATGGACCGCGCATGATATACTGACTGCCATAAGATTTGCTCATGGCATTATTGATAAAAGGTAAAGTGCGTGAATAAACCAATTCGTTGATGCGAAAATTATCTGGAATTTTTCCGGTTGACGGATCTGCCAACATTTTATTCATCCATTCCACTCTGCCGGCAATATCTTCTTCCATGCCATCCGATTCAAACTTTTCAGTTGATTTATCATTTTTAAAAACGGATGATAGAATGATAAGCATGGCAAAAATTGTTACTATAAGAACTGATTGTATTTTAAATTTTTTCATCATCATTTTGTAAGTATCGAAATCAAATATACATTTTGTTTTAAATAAGAGATTGTTGATTGGAGATAAACAACTATTGATTGAACATTTGCTCAACATAACATTTTATTCATAAATTTTTTACTTCACAAATACATAAATTACTGGTGATAAATGCTGCCTATTTTTAAATCTATTTATGCAATAATTTTATTTACATTTGGTTAGCCATTTGCGAATAGTTTTAAATCTTTATAAAATGAAAACATTTAAAAAAACTGTTGCTATTTTTTTATTTTTATTACTGGTTACATTTTCTGAAAAAAGTTTCTCTCAAAATGTATTAACATATTTTCCCGAAACAAATGGATGGGTCAGAGCCATTGCCACCCATGGAGATACTGTATACATAGGGGGCAGTTTTACAACAGTAGGTGGATTGAGCAGAAATCATCTTGCTGCTATTAATATTAAAACAGGTGCAGTTTTAAATTGGAATCCAAATCCGGATCAAGATATTACCTCACTTGCTGTCAATAGTAATATTGTTTATGCAGCGGGATTTATTGCAACAATTGGAGGGCAAAACAGGACAGCAATTGCTGCTATCGATATCATCTCGGGAAATGTTACCAGTTGGAACCCGGTTATTAAAAGTAAGCAACCGGGGTTTTATAGTATCATTTCAACTTTAGTATATGCTGACAACAAATTATTTGTAACAGGTGGATATATTGATTCAATAAATGGACAAGTAGTTTTGCCAAGTGATAATGCAGTTATTGATGCAACAACTGGGCAACTTGTAAATTGGTTCTCACCTAACGGAAAAATTTATACAGCTCTTGCAAGCAATAATTTATTGTATATAGGTGGGGCTTTTAATTCTATTCTAGGGCAAAGCAGAAGTTGTCTTGCAGCCATAAATTTATCATCGAACACCTTAACTAATTGGAATCTAAATCCCGATAATGCTATTAATAAAATGATTTTGAAAAACGGAAAAATTTATGTAGGTGGAAATTTTAGTACAATCGGTGCAGGTTTTAAAAACGGGCTTGCTTATATTGATACTTCAAACGGATTACCGGGAAGTTGGAATCCCCTAAAAAATGGGAATACAGTAAATGATTTTGTAATTACAAAAGATGCTATATATATAACAGGAAAAGGTAATCCATTAGTTAGCTATGATTTGGTCTACGGAATACAAAAAGATTATTGGGCTGTAGGTGGCGTTTTGGCTGCATGTGGCGATACAGTAATTGTAGGTGGAAGTTTTACTAAAGTTGGTTGGGTAAACCGCAATAATCTTTTTGCTGTTACCAAAGGTTTAAGTTTAGGTTTAAATGAAGTAAATAATACCCTTCAAAAAATTAGTGTATTTCCCAATCCTGCAACTAATAAAATTTCATTTTCGTTAAATGAAACAAACAACAA
>CAIUEQ010000080.1 GCA_903898215.1 uncultured Bacteroidota bacterium
AACTCAAGTGCAGACATACTCACTATCCCACGCTACTGATAGAAGAGATGAAGTATCGCAAGCTCATAACGCAGGCAGCTTGGTTCAACTGTGAACATGGCAACTGCAATTCGTTCCACCCGCGAATATAATGCACGCAGCATGGGTGTTGGTGGGATATTAAATACAAAAGATACGATTGTACAACCGCAGAGTTATAGTGGAACTTTAAATCTTCCATTAAATCTAAAAACAGGTTTCTCATTTGAAGAAACAGATCACTGGATGATTTGTGGTGATGTGAACTTGGCCAATTGGTCGCAATACAAGCTATTTGAAACTAAAGATCAATTAAAAGATGTTTTGGGGATTTCATTTGGTGCTTCATACCTTCCAGCAAAATTTGATGTTCAGGCTAATTATTTTAAACATATTGAATATAGAATTGGTGCCCGATACGATAATGGATATTTAAATATTGCCGGTACTCCAATTGTTACAACAGGAGTGTCTGCAGGATTAGGTTTGCCCGTTGGAAAATATAAATCTAAACTTAATCTTACTGCCGAATATTTTGTAAGAGGAACAACGAGCAACAGTTTGATTCAAGAAAATTATTTCAGAATAATACTAGGAGTAACTTTTACCGATAAGTGGTTCGACAGATATAAATATTATTAGTCAATTGTGAAAAAGGTTAACACACTGTTTTTTTCTATAGTTATTTTATTCTTTATCATTTCATGTAATGATGATATAGAAAAAGTTCGTGTTGTAACGGAGAAAAGCAACTTGCCAATTGAAACCGGTTACACCATTCAAATAAATTATACCGATTCAGGAATTCCCAAAGCTCGTTTATTTGCACCATTGATGGAGCGATATGCAAGTGATGAAAAAAACTACACTGAAATGAAAAAGGGAATCACGGCTTACTTTTTTAACAAAAACAGAAAAGTTGATAGTTATTTAAAAGCAAAATATGCCATTCGTTATGATCGTGAAAAAAGGATGGTTGCCAAAAATGATGTAGTGCTGGTGAATAATAAATTTGATACGCTGAATACCGAAGAGTTAAACTGGGATGAAACTACGCAACGTATTTTTTCGGATAAGGCGGTACGCATAACTACACCTGATGAAATTATTATTGGAGAAGGTTTTGAGTCAAATACAGAGTTTGATAAGTATAAAATTTTTAAAATTAAAGGAACCATCAGTTTAAAAAAGTAATGCAAAAACTTATACTATATAACTGGATAATAATTGCAATAGCTGCTTTGATGGTAGGGATTTACATTAGCATTTTTGAAAATTTTGTTGAAGGGAAAGCCTACTTATATTTTATCATCGCAATTGTTTTTGGTGTGATGTTTTTTTATCAAAATAAAAAAAAGGGGATGAAGTGATTAAGGTTGAAGTAATTTCATCAACTAATTAACGAAACATCAAATCAACACATTTTCATATCTTCGCATTGTGGACACAGCATTAATTCCAGTTATAATTTTCAGCATAATCATCTCTGCATTTTTTTCGGGGATAGAGATTGCATTTATTTCTGCCAATAAATTACTCATTGAATTGAGAAATAAGCAAGGTCATTTTTCAGCAAAAATTCTTTCACCCTTTGTTAGCAATCCTTCAAAATTTATCAGCACAACTTTAGTTGGAAATAATGTGGGCTTAGTGATTTATGGAATATACATGGCCGAATTTTTAAAGCCATTATTGCTAAATGTTTTTCCGTATGCCACAAACAGCACTTTCTGACATATGTCAATGACAAATAAATATATAATATTACTTGATATGTGTTGATATATGCCTTATACTATCCTTGTAAGTAAGGAGATAGAAC
>CAIUEQ010000081.1 GCA_903898215.1 uncultured Bacteroidota bacterium
ACTATCATTTATTTCCGTATTTTTTTTTCTTAAAACAGCCAAATTTAAAGGATACAATTCAACCTTCATAACAGCAAGAATAGTGTCGTTATTTAGTTTTGTCTTTAAAAGTGCTTTTTGCCTTTTAAGAAATATTATATCCTTACTATCGGCAGTAACCCACATTTTATCAATTCTCAGATTAAATTTAATATCGGCCGAACTTGTTGTATTAATGTTTCCATCCGTATATAAGATGGAGCTTATTTTATTTTCTAATAATCCACCTTTAACATTTATGTTACTATTTATTCTTTTAGTAATGTTAAAAAAAGCATTGGCTGAAAAGTTAGCATCTATAGGATCAAAAGAAACATAATTAGAATAATTAGTAGGAGACTGACCAGTAACAATTCTTGTAAATTGTTTTTGGATAATTGTATCATAAGCTTCTTTGCTTATCATATTACCATTTGTATTAGGGGATTCATTTTGACCCAACAAAATTTTGGTAAATAATACCAGACCGATTAATAGGATTAGATGCTTCATTGTGGCGCAATTGAAAAGTTTGTTAGTGTTTATGCCCATTGTCATTTGCTTGATTCAATCCCTTCAATTTTCCAAATTCCCGCAGCATGGGTCCTTGCTTTTGCAATACTAAGCGGAATAATGGCAACACATTCGGTCTGAATTTTAATTGAGTCGTTAAATTTTTCTTTATACTCTTTTCTAATTTCATAATTATCTTGGAAATGTTTTAATCCCCAATCATTTTTGCTTCCCACTTCATCAGTCTTAAATTCCTTTTCTTTTTTTTCACCGAAACTAAATCCAAACCAATCCTTGTATAAGCCATTGGAATTCCATTCACTTTCTTCTTTTGTGTTTGTTTGCTTAATAACGTTCTTGCCGCGTACACTTTGAATTACTAAATCAACTTGCCCGACAAAATAATTTTTGAAATCAATGTAATCACCACACATTAGAAAATAGCACTCCTTTTTGAACCACAAGTTGTAATATGCAAGTCTGACAACATCGTCAAAAACTCTTTGATGTTCAATTTCAAATTCTTCATTTGTTTTTTGTTTAGCTAACTTAAACTCATACACCTGTTTCAAATTTGAATCGTCTTTTTCTGCTTCAGGCTCTTTTACGCTTTCAGCATAAATAACTAAATCAATTTTTTTGCTCAAAAAAACGGGGTGAAGTTTCTCTAAGACGATCCTGTTTATTGCTATCCCTTTGGCAGTAATTGTATCAGCTATCGGATAACGAAGACTCGCTTCGTGGAGTAATTGCTCACGACCAATTTTAAATTGGTAACCCAACCAATAAGAAACAGCATCAACCATTGCATTAAATATTTCGTCAGGTGCTTTATTAGTCATTGTCCTGAATTATTTTTTTATCATTTTGTGTATTTCAGAATCGTATGGATCTTGATGCATACCGTTGATGTCACTAAGAATAACACGCATCCACGGGTTATCCAAGTTTGCATCAATCAATTCGTGATGTCCGTTACCTTCCACATACTGATGTGCAGCCAAATCCAAAACCTTTTTTGGGTCAGATTTGCCCGCATAAATGAAAACAGCAATTTTTCCTTTACCTCCTCCTTCCAAATCATACTCTGATTCGTTGATGGTTAAACCTGGGATGTTAGTCATTGTTATCTATTTTAAAAATTTATTGTGTTGCTAGCAAAAGTCAGTTTAAAGTTAGCAGTGCCACCAAAACTTGTGGCTAACATATTTATATGCGAAACAAATCTACAAAAATATTCGTAAGTCCATACTGTTAATAAAGACTTGGGAAGTTGCATTTTTACTGTAGTATTGAACTAAAAATTGAATTTCGTTGAAAAACCAAGTGTATCGAATGAATAAAAAATTAATAGGGAATGCGTGAAATGAAGTTCTGGCTATTTGCTTGCGCGGAGGATAAAGCTTTGCCGTTGCAAATGGCAGAACTGAAATGGAACTAAATGTTAGCGGTAATTTTTCTTATTCACTTCGCTACTCTTGTGTGCGTTTGTTGAAGGGTAGTGAAGTGAAAGAGTGAAGGAAGTAGGAAAGAATGTAGAGAAACGAAGTGGAACGGAATGAATGACGAATGTATGAACAAAAAGAATGAACTTGCCTTCAACAAAAGGAATTTAAACCGAAAAGAACCTTTGTGATTTTTGAAGTGGGTTGATTTTTAATCAACTTCCTGTAAAAAATTATTAAAGTTCAACGGCTTTCTTAAATCGGGTTGCCTGTGAAATTCAAGTCATCGAAAAGAATGAGTTATAACGCCACGTTAGTGGATCGTTTAACTCGAATGAAAGAGATGTCTTGAATTGTAAAACAGGCAACCGTGAAGGCTTTGGAAGGAATGCAAAATATATGACAGGATGCAGGGCACTCTGACGTAACAACTTTTTGTAAAAAGTGTTGTTGCGTTCCTGGCATAGTATTTTGACTGACGCGCCAAACCGAACACCAAATACAGCATTAGGGAGTGTCGAGGAAATCCTTGAAAAGATTGTAACAAAAGCCCGAACACGCCACAGGCGAGGTAATGCCCAAACCATTACTAAAAATAGCATTAACTAAATCATTGACACCATTTCTATCCTTGCTATAATAAGGGTATGAAAAACATTATTCAATTTACAATTGAAACAGGAGAAGATGGATACTATATAGCCTCTGCAATAGGTCATTTTATAGTGACCCAAGCTAAAACCTTTGATGAACTACAAACAAACATCAAAGAAGCAGTAGCACTCTATCTTGAGGGTGAAAATTTAAAAGAATTAGGACTTTCCTCTCACCCTTCACTATTAGCAAATTTTGAGATACCACAAAAAGCATATGCCATTTAAACTGCGCCAACTTTCGGGGAAGCATGTCATATCCATATTTGAAAGATTCGGTTATGAAATAAAAAGTCAGCAAGGAAGTCATGTCAAAATGAAGAGACCAGAAAGCAGGACATTAATCATTCCCAATCACCAAATAATTGACAAAGGAACGCTAAAAGCCATCTATAATCAAGCATTGGTAATCATTCCTGAAAATGAATTGAAATCACACTTTTATTCGGATGATAAATAAACGTCTACTTATCCACAGTTAAAACTTGCATTATATTTTAATTGTGGTACATTACCAATATAGATTATAAACTTAATATATGTCCCGTTGTCCCTGAAAAGGGATCTATCGAAAGATATGATGCGAGCAATGGACTTTTCATGTATTGCATATTTCACCTCTTGGTGTAATATACAGTTGTTATGTTATCAATTTGACATAGCACCCCTTTCGGGGATGAATGTACCTTTCGGGGTACTATTCGCCAAAAAGCTCACTGACTCGCATCAGTGGGCTTTTTGGATTATGAAATTACACGATGCAATAAAAGAATTTGTAGAACTAAAGAAAATGAAAGGAATTCGCGCAGCGAGAACATCAGCACGCTATGAAAGTGCGTTGAGGATTTTCTGCCTGTGTATGCAGAATCCCGAATTATCAAATATAGAGTTTTCGCATGTGCTTTGGTATTTAAATCAACTAGAACAATTGGGATGGAAACCAAATGGAATTAATCTTGTTGGTCTAGCCTTAAAAAAATTCTTCGAATTCTGTCAGCTTAGAAAGTACCCCGTTACATTCAATGAAAACCTGATTCCATTAAAAGAAAAAACATTCAACATTCCACGAGTAACAGGAATAGAAACATTTAAAAAGTTATTAGAACAAATCCCGATAAAAACGAACGACCCCCACCATATTCGCAACCGTGCTGTGCTTTTGTTACTTTGGGATACAGGGGTTCGTACAGGAGAGTTGATGTCATTGGATATTTCAGACCTCGATTTAAATAACCGAACAGCATTGATTAAAACAGAAAAATCACGAGGACGAAGACCAGTAAGGCAAATTTTCTGGACACCAGAAACCCACGAACATATAGTAAATTGGATAAATAAACTAGAGGAGTTGAAAAAGAAATTCAATTTTGCAGATGATGAAGCACTCTTTGTGTCTATTTCTAAATCATCACGACAACCGATAAGAGGATGTCGAATGAGCACAAGAGGAGTTGCAGAGATAATGAGAGTCCTTTCTAATCAAGCAGGTTTACCAGCAGTTGCAAATGCACACGGTATCCGTCATTCAATGGGTAGAGATGCTATTAAGACATTAAGAAGTAATTCCGGTGTATCTAATATTCTAGGACATTCCAATATCGAAAGTTCGTATGTTTATACGATGCTGTTTGGTGATGATTTAAAAGAACAATGGCAGGAAGTAATGGATAAAAGAGGAAGTCCGTTCATGTCACCACCAAAAGCATCCGCAAATTTTCCAAAATCTAGTAAAAATTTCAATTCAGTTGCAAAAGGGCAAATTCGTCCAACCACTGTTAAAACATCCCATACAGGTAGATGGGTGAGGAACTAACTTTTCCACAGAATCCACACTTCTCTGACTTTACTTTTTCCGTAAAGGGCATATACTATTCTCAAAGTCATTTTCAAAATGAAATAAACTTATACCAATTCACTGAATAAGTGGGTTGGAGAGGTTTCTAACTCAAAAGGTGTTATAATTCAAATATGAATATAAACACATTTTTTATGAATTTATTAGGTTGGTGCAACCACGAAATGGGGTACACATCGACACTGGTGGAGCATGTGATTAGGACGGGTAAATCTGCCAAGTCTTAATGCAGATAAAATAAAAAGAGTTCAGAAACCTCGCTTATACAAAACGAGGTTTTTGTTTTGTACATAGCGGTCTGAGGAGTTAAAGGCGGAGTTAAGGCAGTATTTTCAGAAGGATACAGGGTTTGATTGGCATTGTCCCGAAATTAAAAAGCGGAACGATCCAAACCTTTGATTTCGGGAAAAATGCGAGCAATGCCAATCAAACAGGTAGTTTGAATTGCAGCCTACTCCCCAGACCGCTGTGTGTGCACACATAGCAAACAAGGTCGGTTTATTATTAATCAAAAAACACAGAAACATTATGAAATTATTTGATGTATGCACTAGAAAGTTTTATGACAAAGATGGTGAGAAAAAGATAAAATGGTACAAAGCAGGAGTACTGAAAGAAACCGATAAAGGTTCAAGATACCTCCGGTTATTCCATCAACCAGAAATTGACTTTTTCATTTTTGAAAGAGAAGAAATTCCTCCACAGGATACTGATATAAAAGAAGAGAAATAAAGAATTGCCATTAACAGTTAATCCGAAAAAATATGATGCCAGCAAGCACCACGCCTGTTCCCAATGTGTTTTTTGATGTGTATCTTAAAGAATTGAAATCGGCAGAACTAAAAGTACTGCTTGTTGTAATCCGTCAAACACTCGGTTGGGCGGACAGGCGGGGAATGCTTGGCAGAAAAGAAATCGACTGGATTTCAGGAAGTCAGTTGCAGCAGAAAACAGGAAGTTCCAAACGTGCAATATCTACAGCCACAGAAACACTTATCAAAAAAAAGCTGATAGAAATTCTTGATGTAAATGGAAGTGTTTTAAGCACTCCAGAACAAAGACAAGGTAAAACAAAACTCTTTTACCGACTTGTACAAACTGTGAATTACTCTGTGAACAAACCTGTGGAAACCTCTTTCACTTCAGCAAATTTTGCAGAGGACATCAGCAAAAAATACACAGCACTTGTGCAAAAAATGCAGATAACAAAAGAAACTCTACAAAATTAAATCTTACAAAAGAAAAAGAATTTATTAATACTAATAAAAATCAAAAATGCAAAAAATAGAAAAACCTAAAAAGATAATTATTAATGCGGAATTAACAGTTCCGTTGGGAGAACTGGCAACATATACTTTTCCAAAGAAGGAAGGTCTTTTAGACATTGTGGAATTACTTGATAAAAAACCGTACATCGTCAATTGCATCATTGAAAAAATTGTTCGTGGAATTATCAAAAAGAAAAAGCTGGATGTGAAAATTAAAAAACTGGAATACAATTATAGTGATTCCAATAACATTGATTTCGGAGTGGCATATTTCAAAGCCAATTTGAAGGGTACAGAAAAAAATCTAAAAAGAATTGCAGGTGAAAACAGAATATTCTTTTTTGATTGGGAAGAAAATATTATAATAAAATCAATTGAAACATTATCAATAGAAAAACCTAAAAATATATAACCCAACTATGACCGATAAAACCTACCCATATACCTTAGATCAGGTATTACAATTCAAAAAAGAAATAAAGGAAGCAGGAGGAGTGGATGAACTGATGTTTAAGAAAGA
>CAIUEQ010000082.1 GCA_903898215.1 uncultured Bacteroidota bacterium
CATACCAATACAAATGCAAACAAAGTTCCTATACTTGTTAAATCACCGGCAACACTCCCGGGAATAAATGTAGCAAAGGCTCCTACAAACAAAAACAAAATAATATTTGATTTATACGGTGTGCGAAATTTTGGATGCAAATCAGAAAATGCTTTTGGCAATAAACCATCATTTGCCATCGAATAAAACACTCTCGATTGTCCCATAAGCATCACTAAAATCACAGAAGAAAATCCGGCTAAAATTGCAACAGTAATTAAAGTTGCCAACCAACTATAACCCGGCATATAATGTTGAATAGCATAAACAACTGATGCTTCTTTTCCTTTTGCGGGATCAGCAAAATCTGTGTATGGAGCAACACCTGTTAAGACATGCGAAAACAATACATATAAAATTGTACAAACCACTAGCGAACCTAAAATACCAATTGGCATATCTCGCTTGGGATTCTTTGCTTCCTGTGCTGCTGTGCTTACTGCATCAAAACCTATAAATGCAAAAAATACAATTCCAGCTCCCGTTAAAACTCCTCCCCATCCATGTTTAAAAACTCCTTCATATCCTGCAGTATTTTCAGGAATAAGATATGGAGTATGATTTGCAGGATTCATGAATCCCCAACCAAGAGCAATAAATATTAGTACGATAGCAACTTTTACAAAAACAATAACCGTATTTACAACAGCCGATTCGTGCGTTCCTTTTATCAGTAGTGCAGAAATAATAAGTAAAACTATTAATGCAGGAAGATTCATAATTCCGTGTGCGGTAACAACTCCTGCTGCATCTGTTAATTTCTCAAACGGGGAATGACACCACTGATAGGGTATGATTCCTCCTAACAAATTATTAAAATATTCGCTCCAGGCAATAGCAACAGTTGCTGCTCCTAAAGCGTATTCAAGTATTAACGACCAACCAATAATCCATGCAATAAATTCACCCATTGTTGCATATGCATAGGTGTATGCACTTCCTGCAATTGGAATCATCGATGCAAATTCAGCATAACATAACCCTGCAAATGCACATCCTAATGCCGCTATAATAAAAGAAATTGTTACGGCCGGACCAGCATGTTCGCCAGCTGCTGCTGCTGTTCTCACAAATAACCCTGCTCCAATAATTGCCCCAATTCCTAACGCAACTAAATTTGAAGCAGTAAGCGTTCTCTTCAACCCTTTTTCAGTATCATCTGCCTGATTCATTAATTGCGTTAAAGATTTTTTCCTAAATAAACTCATTATATTTTTTTGTTAAGTTTTGGCTAAGATATAAATATTTAACAACACACAAATTTTTGTTTGAAGAAAAAAGATGACAGCGTTTTTTTTTAATATGAAGGGACGTAAAATGAAATTGAAGGCGATATAAATTGCAATTAAAATAGCTGTTTTTCAAAGTTTTTAAATGACAGTTTACATCCAAATTAAAATTTCATCACTAAGTCACAAAAAACAAAGACTTAAAAAGACACGAAATATATTTTCGTAGTGCCTTATCACATCTTAAACTTTGTGCCTTTGTGTTAAAAAAATTGAAAGACTAAAGAATTTTAACAAGAATTTCTTTGAGAAGATCTTCAGGAGACGATGAAATATTATTCACCCCTTTACTTTTCAAATCATATTCGTGCATCAGGCGAATACATTTTTCCAACTCATCAACAGAATAACGTGAAGACGCAGCCATGTAGTCATTTACCTGATAATAATTAAATCCGAATTTTTTTTGAAGTTCACCCTTATCTTTAACGTTGCTTTGTTTAACAATGTAGGCTTTATTAAAAAAGTTGTTTAAATTGATAAGCGTGGCGATGATAGAAAACTCTTTGCTCTTACTCATATGATGAGCTACATAAAACGCACGAGCCGAATTTTTTATCCCATTCAAAGCAAACATAGCAAAGCAATCCCTCAGATCTTGTTCATTCATGGCTTTTCCAAGTTCGATACGGCACGATTGAGATACCATTGGGCTTTCTTGA
>CAIUEQ010000083.1 GCA_903898215.1 uncultured Bacteroidota bacterium
TATATGATTTAACCGGAAGATTGGTTTTAAAAGGGACCTTGAATGAATCAAATACTATTTCTATTCAATCACTAAATGCAGGATTGTACATTATAAAAATAGTTGATGGAGGCGAAGTTTATTCAGCAAAATTTTTGAAAGAATAGTTTTCTAATTCTTCAAAATCTTAAATTCCACTCTGCGGTTTTGTTGTTTGCCTTCTTCGGTTTCATTTGGTGCAATGGGTTTTGATTCTCCAAATCCGGTGCTGATTACTCGAGAATTTTTCAATCCTTTTTCAACAAGATATTTTTCAACTGCCATCGCTCTGTCAATCGATAATTTTAAGTTGGCATCATCATCACCAACATCATCTGTATGTCCAACAACTTGAATATTCATTCCCTGATTTTCTTTCATCACTTTTATCAAACGATCAAGTTCAGGATAGGATTCTGTTTTTAAAATTGACTTTCCCGAATCGAAGAAAATATTATTGAGTCGAACAACCTGACCTGTTTCTATCGGCACAAGTATCAACGCTCTTCGCATTTCAGTATATTCACCTTGTTTTGTAAGATCAACATTTATTGATACAGGAATATATCCTTTTGCTTTGGCAGAAATCCCATAATTATTTCCATAAGGAAGCACAATTTTATAGTCACCATTTTTTGTTAAAAAGTTGGATGTTCCGGCTTCTTTTCCGCTTGGTAAAACTTCATAACTAATTTCGGCTTCAATAGGTTGCTGAGTTTTTGCATTTAAAACTTTTCCTGATAAAAGCACAACCGGCTTAGGTTTGGTGGCATCAACAGTTTTTATTTTAACGATATCAGATTTGCCTAAAGTGTTTTGATGTGATACCATATAGGCAAAATTTCCTGATGCCGGAATAGAATAATAACCTTCGGCATCGGATGTATTTATTGGTTTTCCCATATTAACAGGTTTACTCCAATTTTGCCACGAATCATCTAAACGCTTGGTCACATAAATATCTTTCGAACCAAATCCACCGGGTCTGTCGCTTGCAAAATAAAGTGTTACACCATCAGCTGCCATAAAAGGTGTTGTTTCGTCAAACTCTGTATTGATAGATGTTCCGAGAAGTTTAGGTTCGCTCCATTTGCCGTTTGCTTGTAAGAAACTTATATAAAGATTATTTATTTTACTTTCTTCTTTTTCAGAAAAACTCAGTATCAAAGTTTTGTTATCACTCAATAAACATGCTGACGAATATTCGCCTTTACACATTTTTTCAAAATTTTTTATATTGAGATAATGAGGCTCGCTCCATACATTTCCGTTACGTTCAATAAATGAAAATCCAACTCCCCAAAAAACACCATCTAAATATGATCCGCCAATTAGCATTTTATTTCCATCGGCACTCACATTAAAAAGTGTGTTAAACTGTGCACGATTTAGAAAGTTTCCGGCATGAATTGCTGTTTGCCATTCACCTTTTTCATTCATTGTTGATGTCCAAACATCTTGTGATTCGGGAAGGTTTTTTGCATTTTCAGGAAAATCTGCACGGATAAAATATAGGGTTTTTCCATCGGCCGAAATGATTGGGTTAAGCTCAGAGTAAGTTGAATTTACTTTAGTTCCAAGGTTTTCAATTTCGAGGTTTTGTGCTTTGGTGTTAAAACCTATGAGGATTAAAATTACCGATATAAATTTCATGATTCAAGATTAGCAAAATAATTTGACAGAGAGAATGAGTGGTAATTAATTATTTTTCTAATCTTGAATCTACATATGTGAAATCCAAAACTTGTTTAAAAAGCTTCAGTAATTTGAAAATATAAACCACCCTCTTTATTTATTAAACCGGCAGCATAATCAATACGTAAATTTACGCGCTGAGATTTAGTTAGCATAATTCGAACTCCACCACCAGCTGTTGGATTAATATTTTGAATACTTCCATTAGGTTCACTCACAGAATGCAAACCTGCAAATAAAACCCCTCCAAATATTTTCCAAATATGCGCACGGTATTCAGCTTCAGTTGATATAAAAGTTTTTCCTCTAAATCGTCCCTGAACATATCCTCGAGTTGTAAAATATCTTCCAAACATTGGCATAATCATATACGGAACATCACCAATTGCTTGTTCATACATCACTCTTGCAGCAAGCACTTGAGGATGATTAATGTTTTTATTCAACATCACATAATTCCTCAAATCAACCCTGATATTTGTCCATTGTTGGGTGCTTCCTAAAAACGTAAAATTTGGATTGACAGTAACCTCAGCATAATTTCCTTTGTAGGCATTTTGAACATTATCTCTGCTATCATGAATAAATCGTAGGCCAATTGATGATGAAACAAAACTTTCTTTTCCAATGACATTATTATCCGACTTGAAAAAACGAATATTAGTATCAGACGCGATATCCCAACAATCGTATAATCGATATTGAAGTCCGATAAAATTTTTCTTTCCAACTTTCTTTAAAAAACTTTGTTCAAATTCAATAGCTTTATATTTAATGTTTTCACTCATATTACTAGAAGTTCTTGCTCCTAAACCATAAACATTTTCATTCCAATCTAAATATTGAAATTTTCCTTGAATCATCCAATCTTCATTATTTGTAAGAATGGTATGATTTGCTTGAGCTGCAAATTGTCCTTTTGTTGTTCCCATCGCATAAACTTGTGCATTTGAAAAGCGTGTTGTGTTAGCATCACCTATCATAAAATTAACATTTGCCAATGCGCCATATCCTAATCCCATAAATGGATCAGAAACGATTAGTGGTAAGGGAGTTATTGAAAGTCGTTTTTGGGCTGTAGAATCCTTTTGTGCAAAAACTTGTACGCTCGTGAACAAGGTAATAATAATTACATAAATTTTGTTTTTCATGGTGTTTAGATTATTTCACCGGCAAGATTAAGTAATCTTATTTATGTAGGCTTTGCGCTGAATATTTAATGATAAATGTTTATTGCAGAATATACTTATATTTCGGAGAGCTGTTGCAATAAATACTAAAGTAAAAATTTATTAATAAATATACACCAACTTTTTAGTCTCAAAAAACTCTTCAGTAAACCATGTACTTAAAAGATATTCTTCTACATATAATTTACGGTTGAGTTGTTTCACAGCTTTCAATTCGTCTTTTAAATCACCACCTTTTAAAAACAACCAACCATTTGATCGTGAATTAAAATCATCATCATCAATATAACTTTGAGTCCATCGGTAAAGTTGTTCGGCAGGAGCAACAGCTCTGCTTACAATGAAATGAAATTTTTCTCTTAATTGTTCAACTCGACCTATTACAAAATCGGTATTTCGAAGCCCAATAGTTTCAGATATGTTTTCGGCAACATTTATTTTTTTTGCTATCGAATCACATAATGTGAATGTAGCATTTGGAAATAGGATAGCTAGCGGAATGCCAGGAAATCCGCCACCTGTACCAATATCTAAAACCTTTGTTCCATTTTTAAATTGAATGAATTTTGCAATTGCCAAAGAGTGAAGAATATGTTTTTCATACAATGAGTCAAAGTCTTTTCGGGAGATCAGATTAATCTTTTCATTCCAATCTTTATACAAATCAAACAGCATCTCAAATTGAAGTTTTTGTTTTTCTGTAATATCCGGAAAGTATTTTAAGATGATGTCCATTTGGTTATTGAGTTAATAGGTTATTGAATAGTTTATCTTCATATCTTCATCACTTCATACCATCATTTTTTCAAAAATTACCATTCTTTTCTCTGCTTTGTAAACAATCCTTTTGTGCCGTAAACAAAAATATAAAATACATATAAGAGGTCGAGTAAAGGAATAGCAAAAACAATGCTTGTACATTTTAATTTTTTTGCTGCTAAGTAAAAAATGATTTCTTGTGAAATGAGCCTCAATAAATAAACACCCAATATGATTGGCCATGTATTGATATTAAAGATCAGAGCTGCTGTTATTGATGCATAAAACAAAAACAAACTGGAGTAATAAATCCCTAACATTACCTTGTCTTTTGTTTTGTAAAACTTACCGGTGGTCATGTGCCTGCTTTTTTGTCGACTCCATGATTCAAAATCTTTTTTCGGTTCGGTAAAAACAAAACTTTCCTCATCAATTTCTATGGCAACATTATTTTTTGTTGCAGTTTCATTCACAAACAAATCATCATCGCCACTCATAATATGCTGGTGATTTGCAAAACCTTTATTTCTAAAAAACAATTCTTTGCGGTAAGCAAGATTTCTTCCAACGCCCATAAATGCACTTTTTTTAAGAGCCATTCCGAGGTAAAATAGTGCGGTCATAAAAGTTTCAAATCGGATATACAAATTCAAAAAACCTTTTTGTTTTTGATAAGGTGAATAGCCCAAAACTATTTCTTTTCCTCCTTCAACGCGACTTTGAATA